>JBBTXK010000065.1:0-6218 GCA_038062315.1 Patescibacteria group bacterium | reverse complement strand
AATCACGTTCACATAAAAGACGTAGCTGATTGCTTTATTTATTGCATTGAACATGCAAAAAAAATGATTGGACGTCCATATAATGTAGGTTCTAATGAGGCCAATCTATCAAAAGAGGAGTTGGCTTTAAAAATTAAACAGTTTATACCAAACTTTTATATCCATTTTTCGGAAGTTGGCAGTGATCCCGATAAGCGCAATTACATAGTTTCCAATAAGAGACTTATGGAGGCAGGATTTAGGGCAAAACGATCTATCGAAGAAGGAATTCAGGAGTTGATAAAAGGCTATCAAATGATAAAACATCTACCATATAAGAACATTTAACCAGCTATTTTAGATTGGGTTGCACAGGGATCGTGAAATAAACGTATTTAAACGGCGATAAAAAAGCCGGCAGCTTAAACCATGAATATTCCAAAATGACAAGATACCAATAGAAAGGTCCCACAAAATCACTAAGCCTTTTTGAGATCACCTCTCGTTTTCTCAAGCCCATTTTAAGCAGAAACGCATCTAGGGTTGACTCTGCCAAAACAAACGTGGGCATTGACCCGAGTACTTTAACGGCTATCCTTTCTAACTTTTCCAGATGCTCAGGCAGGAAAATCTCCAGAACGATGATTTCTTTCGAGCAAACCCTTGCGAGCTCTTTGAAAAACCTCTCAAACTTCAGATATTGATCTTCATTCGACTCAAGCCCCTGGTGGTGTAGCACACCATTCAATAAAACATAATCGAACGATTTATCTTCAAAGGGTAGGTTCGCTCCGTCAGCCACAATTTTAACGTAGTCGTCTTTTTTCGTCCTATGGAGCATCTCTTCATTCTTATCTACGGCCACAAAAGAAGTCAGGGAGGCCGCAATCTCCTCGCCCAAGATCGTGGATGGCTTCAATCCCCCGTTTCCGACATCCAGGACGCGCGAACCTCTGAGGCGTGGGAAATATTTTTCAACGGAAATATTGAATATCGCGCGGGAAACCCGGAGGTTTCCCTCGCTCTCATATGTCTTACTGATTTTATTGAATTGATCCTTCTGAGTTTTAAGTAGATCCACCGGCTAATGACCTCCTTTCTTTAGTAGTTAACTTTAAGAATTCAAGCACAGCTTCCCTCGAAGTTTTTTTGAAAGTTGGAAAGATTGAGGTTATCTTATTGTTATCTATATTACCTACATTATATTTATATTTACCAAAATTAACTTTTTTCCCAAGCAATTCTGATATTTGGGAAAGGGTGATGTTTTTCGATGATGACAGATTATAAATTCCCTGTAAGTCTTTTTTTATGGCTATCTGTATAAATTCTAGAACATCTTTATGTAAAATATAGTTAAATAAGGAGTCGGCTGATAAAGCTAGAGCTGGACTCGCTTCTTTAATAATTTTAATCAAACTATTTTCTCTTGAGTCGTGACCTAAAAGCGTTGAACATCTCAATATCAAAAAGTTCGGACAAATATTTTGGACTATACTTTCTGACATAAGCTTGGTTATCGCATAAATGCCAGATACTTGATTAACATCAATCACTTCACTCTCAGAATGTTTTTTGTTATCTTTTGGGTAAACGTCTACAGAGGAGATGAATATAAATTTTTTGTGGGGAATTTTGGCTAATCTTTTTGTTAAAAAAACATTATCAGATAGATACGGGTAAAGATTTTTGGAATTAATTTCCCTTGCACTGTTAAAGGCGCAATGAATAATCACATCCACGCCTTCGCGACGAATGTGTTCGAATTTGTCCGGCGGCATGTTGCGATCGAAGCCAATACCCCCAAAGTATTCGTAAAGGAAACGTCCGAGTCCGTTTTTATGTCCTGTGATCAGAAACTTTTGTGAATACATTGTAACGTTGTTTATTAGATTCCGTTAGTCTATAACAAAAGAATGGCTTTAGGTGCGAAAAGAACCTCCTAAGAAGCCTCGGGGGTCCTTTCGACAGCTTCCTTAATCTTTTGATCTACTAACTCCGGAATTTTGTGAGGATCTATATCCTCTCCAGTTTTTTCCTTAATCCTCGCAGCAAGCCTGTTTTCAATTTGTCGGTCTACAAATACTGCCGCATCATAGATGTTCATTCCTCCGAGTTTAGGATGGCTGGAAAGTTGTTGGCCTATTTCCTGAGAAATTTTAACATAGTCAGGTTTTCCTTTATTTTGCTCCATGCGATAGTCAACTATATTTCTACCTTCTTGACTGCGCTCGACCCAGTTCGCTCCAATAGAACAATCATCAACATAATGCAGTACTAACCAAGCTAAATCTTCATCAGACAAACCTTCTTGATCCAAAATCCTTTGTGCCTCTATCAACTGAGGAGCATCTACCCCGGATGCAGCGGCCAATCTTACAACTCTATCGCTAAAACCGTGCCTTTCTAATAAAACTTCAGCTCTTATATCTTCTGCTCTAACAGCAAGTAGTGGCGATTTTCCACTCCGGTTAGCCTCTCTGGTAACTGCCATCTCTTGTTTTTTGTCAAAATCGTGCAGCATAGCTCCCATTCTCATGTCTCTTATCACGTCTTCTGGCAACCCAATCCATCTGCCTAGTATTTCTGATCTTGCTGTCTGGACTAAACAATGCTCGGTGACATTCCTATAGCTATCAGGTCCTTTTTCTAATTGACCTGTAAGCTCATGCATCCTCATTCCCTCTCTGACCCTAAACCCCACACCTGCCCAAAATCTTGTTGCTTTACTATCCTGAGTTGTTCCATCACTACTTTCTGCTTCCATATTTCTTAAGAAAGTCCAGAGCTAATTCTGGATTAGCGGCAGTTATAATTATATCATGAGTTTCTTGACCAAACTCAAAGTATTTCTCTCTACCTAAATCAGCGCCTTTTAGAGTCACCATTGCAACTCCCCCTTCTTTTAAAAATCCGTAAGCAACCATTTGTTCAAGATTTCTTTTGCGTGTAATTTCTACTTCAAGATCAGCAATACCAGAAGCTATATCTAGATAAGCAATTGCACAGCTTCGAATTTCATCAGTTTTATACGGTTTTAAAAATTCTTCCAATTCTTTACCTATAGGAGTCTCGCGATAAGACAAAACAGTGTAAATGCGACATGAAGGGCTAAGTTCTCTGACCTTACTTGGTTTTACTCCAGATTGTTCCTGAGAATTTAAGTCCAAAACTGTACTACCAGCACCTAAACGTACATACCAAAGTTTATTCGCTGAATGTTCCATCATGCCAGAAAAAATATAATCTCTATAACAGGGATCTAAATTATCATACATGCCAAACATGGTTGCATATCTTAATTTATTTCTGCCTGCACGATAATTAGCAGTTCCGTCAATTCCATCAAGAACACCTAGATACTTAGGATTAGCTGTCACATCAGTAATTCCGTGTTCTTCAGAAATTACTCTGATTGGAATTTTATAATTTGATAAAGTATTAAGTACAGCTTTTTCTGCTTCTATATCTCCCCTTAAAGCTTGTTCTCCGAATTGGTTGGGTGAGGGAACTGGAGTTAACCCACCTTCCCCCAGTTCATCATGAACCCTCTTTGCGGCTTTTAAAGCTTCTATTCCTACAGCTTTTAATGCTTCTTTCTCAGTTTCTGTTACTTGTTCAACTTTCATATACTTTTTGTTTTCCATAATCTATTTGGCAACCTCAAATTTTTTTATTTTCGTAAAACACATTATATCTTTTGCCAAAATTCTCTTTATTTTTCAAATACCACTCTATTGTCTTATTTATTCCTTGCTCAAGAGACACTTTTGGTTTAAAACCAAGAAGTTTTTTAGCACGTCTCATATCCATCAGTCTTTTAGCATCACCCTTAGGTTTACTTATATCCCACACAATTTTTACTCCTCCAGGGACAAGTTTTGCTATGGTCTCAGCAATCTCCTTGATAGTAACTCCAGTTCCGCTACCTAAATTAACGGGCACATTGACTCCTTTTTGAACAGCTAACATCATTCCTCTTGCAACATCTTCTGCGTATATAAAATCGCGAACAGGCGTTCCGTCACCCCACACAACTAAAGGATTTTCACCATCAAGTGCCCGCTTTATAAGGGATGGGATTACCATTGCTGTTTGAGGATCAAAATTATCAAATGGTCCGTAAACATTTGCTGGACGTACAATTGATATCTTGTCCCAACCATACTCAATTCTGTAAGACTCTGCCTGCAACTCCCCCATACGCTTAGCCCATCCGGCAAATTTATCATTTTCCGATGGAAAAGTTTTCCATACATCGTCTTCATGAAAAACTTCTGCAGGCGCATACACTCCGACAGATGATGTATACAAAAATCTTGAAACTCCCTGTTTTCTGGCTGCCTCCATCATGCTGGTATTAAAAGTAATGGTGGGAACAAAAAAGGAGGCAGGCTGTTTTGCAGTCATGACAGGTGAACCCTTAATTCCTGCCAAATGAAAAACTATATCTTTGCCCTTACAAGCAGTTATACAGTTACTAAGTTCTCTCAGATCTGCTCTGATAAATTTAATGCCTTTAGGTGCTCGCGTTGGATCATCCAAAGAAACAACAGTAACCTTAGCACCACTTTCAACTAACATCCTCACAAGCGGTCTGCCTATTAAACCGGTGCCGCCAGTAACTAAAATTTTCTTATTCTTGTAAAACTTCATAAAATGTTTTTTTTGTACCAATTAATTGTTTTTTTTATTCCCTCATCTAAAGATATTTTTGGCTTCCAATCATATTTTTTATAAGCCTTACCAATATTAACTGCCAGGTTAAATTTTATAGTGGGTTTAGATTTATCAAATTTCAAGACAAGTTTTTTACCGGAAACTTCAATAATTTTCTTTATCACGTCTTTTACAGAGAATGCCTGACCTAACCCTAAGTTAATTAATTCAAATGAATCTTTTTGTTTTTTTAAAATAACCTCAACAAAGTCGACTAAATCCGAAACATAAAGCAGATCCCTTTCCTCAGATCCATCACCCCAAACGCTGATTTTATCATCTTTGGTTGTCAATACCTTGGTGATGGTTGCCCCAAAAAAGTGGGACCTTTCCAAATCATATTTATCATAAGGACCGTAAATGTTGGAGTGTCTGATGGCAGTGTATTTGGTATTCCCAATTCTTGAATAAAATTCACACATCTTTTCGATATAAACTTTTGTCCAACCCACTCCAAAATATTTATCGATAATCTGATGGTTAAAATCCTCCTCTTTCACTGGCAGCTTTTGGTTGGGATACATTGTGGTACAACTAAAAAAGACTAGATGTTTAACTTTATTTTCAAAGCAGGATCGAAATAACAGACTATTCATTATTGCATTATCTGTTACATGAATATAAGGTCTTTGGACCACGTCTTTAGAGCCGGTTGTCACAGCTGCAGCCTGAATAATAATATCCTTACCGCCAGTTACTTCATTAACATTGTTTTTATTGGTTAAGTCCGCCTTTATAAGAGTAATTTTCTTGTTTTTTATAAATTCTTTATTTGGTTTATATCTAAAGTATGTGCCAAAAAGCTGGATGTCGTTTCTTTTTATTAATCTCTCGGCTATATTTCTACCAATAAATCCTGTAATTCCACAAATTAAAACTTTAGTCTTTATCATAGATCGTTTAATATTTTACAAAGTTTAAGAATTTTTTCTTTTTTTAAAGTAGGATAATTACCAATATAAAAACCATAAAAGTGTATATATTCAACATTTGGATGTTTTGCATACTCATCATCTCCAATAATTTTTCTTAAATAAGGTTGTCTCAACTGATTTCCTCCACCTGAAGTTCCCCTACGAAACTCTACGCCGCTGTTTTTAAGAGCTTTCATAACTTTTTTTACAAAAATAGGGTCAGCTTTTTTACATACTAAAGTAAATGCATAATTACAACTACCTTCAGTATCGAAATCAGTTTTATACTTGTTTGGATCTAGGTTTTCTAAAAAAATTCTTAGATTATTTATACGATTTTTGTTATTTTTATTGAGTCTTTTTAGTTGGGATAATCCAATTACAGCATTTATCTCTGTTGGGCGCATATTATAAGCAGGATATGCAAATATAAAATCTGGATTTAGGTCTGGATATTTTTTTTGATAAGCGCGTTTTAGCGACGCCGAGTCTGCCTCACGTACCATTCCATGAGCACGAAACATACGAATCATATCGTATATGTTAGGATCATTTGTTGAAATCATTCCCCCTTCAATAGTACTCATATGATGAGCGTAATAGAAA
>JBBTXK010000064.1:0-4582 GCA_038062315.1 Patescibacteria group bacterium | reverse complement strand
TCATTAATATATTAATTAAGACACATTTAATTCTGCTTGTCAAGGGGGCAATTTGAGACTATTGGATCAAATTTGTAAGTTGATATATTGGAGAAATTACCGAAAATACCAAAAACGCGACTCCAAGACCCAAGATTACCGTAATTATTGGCCCTATGGCTGTTGAGAGTACTTTAACGGATTGGTCTACCTCATATTCAAAATACTCGGAAGCCCTGACAAGTGTTTCGTCCAATTTACCTGTTTGTTCGCCTATTTTAACCAGTTCAACAAGGTTCTGAGGGAAAAGATTATAGACAGATATGGCGTCTCCCATAGTTATGCCCTGTTCTACCTTCTGCGCAACATCCATAATCGCATTTTTATACAGAATATTTCCAGTGATATCAGATACCTCCTCTAGGGAGTCTACAACCAGAGTCCCTGATGCAAGCATAACTCCTAGAGTTCGTGAGAATTCTACCAATATTGACTCTTTGATAAGTCTGCCAAAGACTGGAAGTCTCAGTAAAAAACCATCTATTGTAAGCTTGCCCTCCAATGTCCTGTGCCAGCGTCTAATTAAAAATACTATTAGACCAATAATTCCTATGACAACAGGCCAGAAAGTAATGGTGAAGTTTGAAAGACCCATTAGTATTCGCGTTGGCAAAGGCAGCTCAACACTTAGACTGCCGTAAAGGGTTGAAAGCTGAGGAATAACAAAAATCATCATAATAAAAATTACAATAATCATAAAAACAACTACGATAACCGGATAAGCGAGTGCACCTTTTATAGCATCTTTCATTTTTTGTTGTTTTTCTAACGTTTCTGCCAGCCTTAAAAGAGCTTTATCCAAAAACCCTGAGGTTTCGGCTGCTTTTGTTGACGAAATATAAACAGGAGAAAAAACATGAGGATATCTAGCAATGGCGCTTGAAAAACTTTTACCTTCCTCAATATCTCGTATCATGCCACTTAGAACCTCTATTAAGGCATCGTTCTTTCCCTGATCTTTCATAATTTCCAAACATCTAATAAGAGTAATCCCAGAAGTAAGCATTGTGGACATCTGTCTCGTAAATGTGAGGATGTCTTTTGATTTAACTTTGCTTGAGAGTAAAGGAATAAAATCTGTTAACTTAGTTTTCTCTTCTTTAGATATTGTTATTGGAATAAATTCTTTGCTTCTAAGATAACTTGCTGCTTCTTTCTCGTCTCGCGCTTCAATTAATCCGTCAATTGCTTTACCCTCTTTGGTTACTGCCTTGTAGTACAATTTCATGTTATTTTACCAATCTTAAGAAGTCTTCCTGATGCAGAGAGTAACTTTTTCCAACCTCCAGGCTAATCGCCCCGGACAATACAAGTGCTGATAGTGAAGAGTCAAGAGTAAGCATGCCTTTATCTTTAGACGTCTGGATAACTGAATCTATGAGATGTGTTTTCCCCTCTCTCACAATGCTAGCAACTGCCGGAGTCCCAAGCAAGACCTCAACAGCCGGCGCTCTCCCTCCGTCTATCATGGGCAGGAGTCTCTGGGAAACTATACCTTTAAGAGTAGCCGCAAGCTGAATCCTTATCTCAGCCTGTTGAGTAGCTGGAAACGCATCTATTATTCTATCTATACTTTGCGCAGCTGAGTTGGTATGAAGAGTTGAAAATACCAAATGACCTGTTTCGGCAATAGTAATCGCGGCCGCCATTGTCTCAGGATCTCTCATTTCTCCAACCAAAACCACATCGGGATCCTCTCGGAGAGCGCTTTTCAGCGCCAGATCCCAAGAATGTGTATCTTGAGTCATTTCTCTTTGAGATATTATGCTTTTCCCATTGGGATATACGTATTCTATCGGGTCTTCGATAGTTAAGATATGTACAGCTCGGTTTAAGTTAATTTCGTTTATTATTGAGGCGATGGTTGTTGATTTTCCATGTCCTGTGGGACCAGTGACCAATATAAATCCTTGTTTCAGGCTCGAAAAAGAATGAAGTACATTTGGCAAATGAAGATTTTCTATCGTTAAAATAGATGGAGGAAACAGACGGAACGCCCCGGATATATATCTTCTTTGGTAATACAAATTGGCGCGAAATCTTCCCAGATTTCCATACGCCCCTCCGCCAAAACCAAAAGAGAAGTCCAACTCTTTATTGGCGACGAGAAGCTCTTTTTGGGAAGGAGTCAAAAGCGAAAAAACCATCGTCTCAATACTCTCAGGAGTTAGCGCTGAGTGACCAGGAACATACTCCAACGACCCATCTATTCTTATGGCTGGAGGAATCCCAGCTAAAAGGTGAAGGTCTGATGCTTTACTTTTAATTGTAATTTTTAAGAGTTCCAGTATCTCCATAATCGCTCACTAACGTTTGCTCAAATTCAAAACTTAAAATTAAAAATTCAAAATTAAGGTATTTTTATTTTATAACATAAACTGTCGCAAAGCGACACCTCAACTTTTAACTTTGCACTTTAAACTTTTAACTTATTCCTGAGCAACTCTTAGTACCTCTTCAACCGTTGTTATTCCTTTTAATACCTTAAGGTACCCATCTTGCTTCATCGTAACCATACCCTCTAAAATTGCTTCTTTCTCTATGGTTCCGCTATCTGAATTCTTAAGTATTAGGCTTGAAATTTTTTGCGTGATTGGAAGAGTCTCAAAAATTCCAATTCTTCCTACGTATCCAGAAAGGACACATTTATCACAACCTTTTCCCTTGTAAAGTTTTATTTCTGTACTTGCCTGCGGAAAAAGTGGCCCTAATACTCTTTTCATTTCCTCAACAATCTGAAGCAAGGGAGTATATCCCTCTTTGCAATTACTGCATATTTTACGAGCAATCCTTTGTCCGAGCACTGCGTTCATCGTTGAGGCAAGTAAGAAGCTTTCGGCATTCAAATCTAAAAGACGAGGTAAAGCGCCCGCTGCGTTTGACGTATGAAGGGTCGAGAAAACCAAATGGCCGGTTAAGGCTGCCTGGAGGGCAAGATCTGTTGTTTCTTTATCGCGTATTTCTCCAACCAGTATTACATTTGGGTCTTGACGAAGAAACGCTCTAAGTCCTGTCGCAAATGTAAGTCCAACTGCGGGATTTATCGCGACCTGATTTATTCCTGGCATTTCGTACTCAACAGGATCTTCAAGAGACATTATATTAACGCGAGTCGTATTTAGTCTTGTCAGAACAGAATAAAGAGTTGTGGTTTTACCGCTTCCTGTTGGACCACAAACAAGAATTATTCCATGGGGTCTTAGTATTGCGGTCTCAAGATTCCTTAGCGAGTTGCCAGTTAGACCCAATTCGTCAAGTCGTGGTATGCCTCCTGATTTTCGAAGAAGCCTCATAACTATTTTTTCTCCATGGGCAATTGGCAAAACAGATATACGAAGGTCAACTTCTTGATCTCCAACTTTAAAATTAAATCTTCCATCCTGAGGAGTACGATGCTCATCTATTTTCATTTCAGATAAAATCTTTATTCTGGAAACTACTGCTTCCTGCACATTCTTAGGCAGACTTAACTTGTCATATAAAATACCATCGATTCTATATCTGACCCTTACTCTTTCTTCTTGAGGCTCTATGTGAACATCAGAAGCTCTACTTTCTACACCGTGCTCTAAAATTGTCGATACAATTTTCGCGATAGGAGCTTCTTTAATAATTTCTCCTATCTGGCTGCTATCAATTGTCCTAGTCTTATTGAAATCTTCTGTTTCTTTTAGGGCTTTTCCGACCTCTCCGACAATTTCTTGACGATACTGCTGTTCAATAGCTTTGGTAATCTCTTCTTTTGAGGCGGCGTAAGATTTTATCGCAAGTCCTGTTCGTTGGGCAACAAATTGCAGTGCTTCCAAGTCCGAAGGCTCACTCATCGCGATCGAAAGCGTTTTTGTTTTTTCATCATACATAAATGGAATCAGTGAAAATCTCTCTACAACCGCCCGCGGAATAAGACTAAGCGCATGGGGAACAAAAGAGACTGATTCTAAAGAAATGAATGGAACTCCAATGACTTTTGCTTTTGCCTCCGCAAGCTTTTTCTCTGGCACCAAGTTTAAATTTTTTATAATAGTATCCTGCGGTACTCCTTGACTCGCGCTTTTTACTTTTATATCGTCGTACTGTTCTTTTGTTATTAAATTAGAGGACAGCAAGATATCTACTAGCGTTCTATTTTCGGTTAATGTATTTTTGTCTGATATGGGCATTACTTTAATAATAAAGAAAAATGAATTACAATACAATAGATAAATTTTATGCAAAGTACTCTAGTAGTTTCAGCAAACAAAGAAAATGCCAAAGAATATATCGATGAGTTTTGCAAAAGCCAAAAGATCCATCCAATTGATATCAGCATCAATTACTTTGAAAAAATGATTGGAATTGAAGACGTAAGAAATATAAGAAAAAAAATCTTTTTAAGACCCTTCAAAAGTAAAACAAAAATCAATGTTATTGAAGCCTACCAAGGCATAACTATTGAATCCCAAAATGCACTGCTCAAAATTCTCGAAGAGCCGCCAAAGAATACTATTATAATAATTGCCGTAACTAAAATTGGTCTAATCTTGCCAACAATTTTGTCCAGATG
>JBBTXK010000063.1:0-8891 GCA_038062315.1 Patescibacteria group bacterium | reverse complement strand
AATCCTGTTGATCCAGGCTCTCTTGATATCAGATTGCAAGTGATCTTTTCAAAACAGGTTGGAGAGGCTCCAGGACGGACAAGCATTCGAATATCTATATTTGATACATTATTCGGGAAAGAAATCTCTTCTCCTTCATCATAAATTTTTCCTGGATCATTGGACAATCTTATTTCCGTTTTTATATTTTTCGAATCTCCTCCTTTAAATATGCAGTCAATCATTCTTTTTGCTGGTCTGCCTGATGTAATTGTGACCGGCCAAGGTAATATCTTATTAATAGTTTCTCCTGGTTTAAAAAATGTTTTCTGAATATCAGGAGGAGTGGGTGATAAAGTTTGGTCTGGGGTTGGGATGGGGGAAAGAGTTGGATTTTGAGTCGGGACGGAAGTTGGCACAGGTGTTGGAATAGCGCATTCTTTTGGATAAAGACCTTTTATGCCATTCTTGATTGTGCATTCTGCTCCGCATAACGGGGGAGGATAGTTTTCTTCAATATAACTATCGGAATAGCATGTGCCGGCGCAATATATTCCAATTGGACAGGGATCTGGAAGGGGAGTAAATTTGATGAGTTGAACTCCAAAAAGATTGCCAGTAAGATTTATAATAAAGAAAGAAAAAAAGATAACAAATAAGCCAATAATTGCATATCTTAGTCTTTCCCGTCCATGTGCGAATCTTTCTTTGTCTCCGCCGGATGTCATCATGTTAAAGGCCGCTTGGACTATGATATATAAGGCAAAACCAAGCGCAGAAATAATCAAAGCTTGAATCAGAACGCTTATGATACGTTCTCCTGTACCAAAAATACCCCCTGTTTGTATACCTGGTGGTAAGGTGCTTGAGTCTATATTCCCAATTCCAGGTATTGTTAATGCAAGTTTCATAAACTAGACGTCGATTCAATCCTACGGATTGAATCCCGGTATACGCAAAATATCCACTCCTATTATTTGCAAAATTACGAAAGAGAATATGATAAACAAGATTCCGACTATTGCGGATACAAGAGTATCTCTTGCCGCTTGAAATGCTTCAGGACTTCCGCCTGATGTCATAAATCTATACCCGGACAGGATAATTAGAATTAATGCGATTCCTCCGGCAAGCCCCAAGATAAGGCTAAAAATTCTTGCTACAAGCTTTTGTGCATCTGGGATTATCGGGCCAATTGCTGTATTAACATTACCGCATTTACTACCGTGCACATCTGAACAGCCTCCAGTATCTGCATGAGCTATAGATGGAGAGTGGGAGAGAATAAATATTAGCAATACACAAGACAAGGAAACCAACAAAAAAGCTCTCACGTTATTATAATATCCTACAATTTAACAAAAATGCAAGAACTGTAATAAATTTCTAATTTTTAATTCTCAATTTCTAATCAATTTCAAATTTTCAATAACAAAAACTAAAAATTTTAAATTGAAATTTACGCTTGTTATTTGTAATTTTGTGCTTGGGATTTATTCATGTCAGCTAAGGAATTAATAGTTCGTCTTTTATAGTGTATGGTAAGTGGTGTTTGAAGGAGTTTTTTTTAACAAAGTCAATTATTTTTTTGGCATTTGGAAAACTTTTTGTAATTTCGACAACTCTCCTGCGTCTCTCAAAGTAAAGATACAGGACAAGGTCCGCCTCTTTGTAGGAAAAGCCAAACTCATTTTCGTCTGTTTGTCCAGGCCATAAGCCTGCGGTTGGAATTTTATTAATAATGTTTTGAGGAATATTTAAATATTTGGCAAGCTGGTATACTTGTGTTTTGTACAAATGCTGAATTGGCTCAAAATCCGACGCCTCGTCACCAAATCTTGTGAAATATCCAAGGAGCAACTCTGATTTGTTCTCTGTTCCGCAAACAAGTGCATTATTCTTCTTGGCAATGTCGTAAAGAATAGTCATTCTTATTCTTGCCATTATATTGCCAAGACGCACTTTATCCGTCATTCTGGCAAGCGAAGAATGAGCGCGTCCAGAAGCTCTTTCTATCATGAATGAAGCGGAGAGATTCTGGAGTCGTCGTTCCTCCTCCCCAGAATGACGAAAAGGGAGAGCTTGCTGAAATGCCTCGACAAAAGGGTTTATTGATAGTTCATAAACATTCTCTTTTGGGATAAGGGTTTTCTTTAAAATCAATTCGATTTCTTCCATCTGTGATTCAAAGTAGTAAAGATGGGCTACGATTATATTTTCTGGCGAAACAGCCTCTTTTAAAAGGTAAAAAACAGTTGCTGAGTCAACGCCACCTGATAAGCCGATGACAACCTTTTCAAAACCACTATCCTGCAATGTTTTTTTGATAAATGAAGTAATTTTTTTAGTTTCGTTTTTTGGGTTAATGTTAAGTAGCATATAAAAATTTTAAATTTTCAATTTTTAATTTTCATTGAATTTTTAATGACTAAATTTTAAAAATTAAAACATTTAGATTTCATTTAAAATTTTAAATTTAGAATTTAAAATTATTCTTTTTGCAGATATAACTTATGGCTTATTATATACTCCTTCACTTTCTCTGGCACAAGGTATGTAATATCTTTTCCCATCTTTATTCTTTGTCTTATTGTTGTTGACGAAATATTTGTTGTGATTAGATATTTGTCTTGTATGCATTCAAATCCTTGAGGGAGCTTTTTAGGTAAATGGTAGGGATCTCTGGGAAAGACTAAAAATCGAGCTTCTTTAATAAGCTCGTCTTTTCTCTTCCATTTGTCAAATTCATATACGATATCTGAGCCAACAATCCAATACACCTCTGCCGCTGTTCGGGCCTTTAGTTGTTTAATAGTATCTATAGTATAGCTTACGCCTTTTCTTTGAATTTCAATATCGGAGATTTCAATGCGATCTTCTTCAAGGTATTCAAGCATATTTATTCTATCGTCAACCGGAGCAAAAGCAGGTTTCCATTGGTGTTGATACGCAGGAACCAGTAAGACTTTGTCGATTTCAGGCCTTAGTTCCAAAATCTGTTTTATTACAAAATAATGTCCAATATGTGGCGGATCAAAGCTACCACCCAAGATTGCTATATTCATAGCGTTAAATTTAAAATTCAAAATCTCAAATTCCAAATAATATCAAAATTCAAATATTCAAATTCAAAAACTTTTAGACTTTTCTATAATGGCAGCGAATATTTTTACTAATTCTGTTGTTTCTTGCAATAAAGGTTTTATTCTTTCGGAAAATTCCGGATTTGCTTCAATTATTAAGTTTAACCAATAGATTGTTTCTTTTCCTTCTTTTCTGCAGATTCTAGCTCGAAACAGAAAATCTTTCTTTGTTTCTGTTTCGTTTGCTTCCCGATAGTTAGCGCCCATTGAAGTTCCTGAACGGAGTACTTGATCGATTAAGTTGAAGTTAGATGAATTTTTTGGCAGTGATTTAGATAACCGAATAACTCTCTTTGCAAATTCTAAAGTCCTATCCTCAAGATCATATCTTTTTGTATTTTGAGCTTTGAGCATTTTAATTTATTTGTTATTTGTAATTTTGCGTTTGGAATTTATATTTATTGTAACATAGGCAGACTTAACTTCGAGCTATTATACCACTCTCTCTTTCTACGGTGTGCTAAACGTCAGAATTACAGTCAGGAATAAGTCAAGCTTTATATATTTTTAGGGTCTAAAATGCGGGCGCTATGATCCTTCAATAAATTCAGGCCTTCGGCTCTGAGGTCTTCGACCGTGAGGCTCAGACCGAATCGGCTCAGGCTCGAAGAGATCATACTGAGCGAAGTCGAATGTATGAATGAACAAATTTATTATAGCAATGTAACAATGCAACAATCTAACAATGAAAACTCATTGACAACGCAAGCCTCAAAAGCGTATTCTAGAGGTGGAGATATTTTTATGGCAGAACCAGGACAGAAAGAAGGAGGTAGAAATATGTCTCAACCAAGTAAGCCAACAAATCCAAACTCACAAAACCCAGAACGCAGTGAAAGTATCCGCTTAAATCCGGATAAGAAGAATGCCGTACCTCAAACACAGCAAAAAGCTGAAAAGCCAATCCCGCCCGAACAAGCCAAGCAGATAAATAAGGGTTGGGATGATTGGACAAGAAATTATCTTGAAGAACAAGGTCGGTCCCAACTGACATTTGAAGAGCGTCAAGGAATAGAAGCAGCAAAAAGAGCTGGCCGCCTGCCATATCCAGTTGCTGGCGGTGTAGGTCCACCAGAAGAGCCTCTAGCAGATGTTCCTCCATCTGGTGAAGGAGGCTATATAATAGACCTGACTGGGATAATTGAACCCGCATTGGTTAATGAAGCAGATGTTCTACAGACTCTTATCAATGCGATACCGCCTGCGCAACGATACGAAAAATTGGTTGATGGCTTGGAAAGAATAGCTCTTCTTGAAGGGGTAGATTTTGCGCAAAAACAGCTATTAATTCAAGAAGCTCAAGAAGCTATTAGAGATACAATGCTTTTAATCCAGGGAAGAAGAACAGAAGGACTCTATGGTGAAAGGAAGCTGCTTGAAGAGGAAAAGGAGCAGATAAGAAGAGCGAGGACTCCTGAAGATATAGATATAGAATTTCTTTTTAATAGAATGTTTGATAGGGTTGACTCTCGTCCTCAGGTTGACTTCAACTCAGCATTTGGCAATGCTGGTACGTTTGAGTACGAAGAGTTTATGAAAACGATTATTGAAGCGATTTCTGCTCAAAATACACAGGGGAACTCTGCAAGAGCACAAGAACTGAGCGCAATAAGAGATAAGTTCTCAAATGAAAGGTCTGCTAGGGAAATTATTCATAACTCCTTTTTTGCGGTAATCTCAGGACAAAATACAGAGGCAGTATCAAACTATATGGCTTCTTTCCTATCTGGATACGCGGACCTTGCGTTTAGTAAGGCTGGAGTGGTACCAGCTATGCACTTTTACGAAGAAGCAATGCTTATGGTACGAGAAAAAAACGGAGGGTATCTTTTACCCAAAGATGTAATCGGACATATTAAAGAAAATGAAAGAGGAGAAGTTAATATACTGACAGAAGATCTTTTGAGAACAGCTAACGAGAATGGGCAGCTTGCTGTCGATGGAGAGGGAAGACCAAGGCAATTAGCAAAATGGGAGTTAGATAGAGCTCTTTCTTTTGCAAGAGGTATGTCAATAATAATTGGAAATTCAATAGAAATAGCAGCAACTAGCATTATACCTGGAGTAGAATTGGGATTGAGTGCTTTTAATGACTTATTTGCCCAAAGAATTATTGGAGAGATTTATCCTTTCAGGCATACTGCCAAATTTTGGACAGGAAGCAAATTCAGTAAGCCTTTAGCATATTTACTTGATAAGAACAGGGCCCCATGGACTCCTAAAGAACTTGAAAAATTTCAACAAATGGGCTTGTCAGATCAAATAAAAGTTTTAAATGATCTAATGCCTGAAGGAAAAGAAAGATTTTATAGCGTTCTTAATCCTTTTGAAATTGGAGGATTGTTTTCCAGAACAGGATGGAGAATTGGCGGCGATCCAAGAAATCCTGGAGAAACTGCTATTAAGAACATGATGAGGGATCCTAGAGAGAGGGAGTGGATTGGTACTGGAGTTATTATAGAAAGAGAAAGAGGAGAACTTTCTAAGACAGCGGCTTTAAAAGCTACGGACGAGGCATATCCAGGAGAAATAGATAATTATAAGAAATTGTTTGGTGATATAAAAACAAGAGGCGATCTTGCTGGAGCAAGAATACAAACTGCCCTTGAAAGAACTACCAGAGTTACTCCTTTGAAACTCTTCCTTAATATAAGAGAGTTGAAAGAAAGAGTGCTTACGGATCTTTTTGAGGGTAGACGTTTTGAGGGTAAACGTTTTGATTATTTTACACCAGCTGAGAAAAATAGTATAGAAAAGGCTATTAATGAAGAAATTAATATAAGAGGGCTTTCCAGAACTAACGCTGAAGACAAAGATAAGATAGAGGCGATAAAATTTGGCGCAATAATGGATAGTGATAAATTTAAAAATGACTTTAATCGCTTAGTGCTTCTTCAAGAGCGTGCGCTATCAGCAAAAGATGGACAGATGGTTGGATATCAAAGCACTCTTGCCAGAATTATAAGAGATACGTTCTCAAGCGATAGGAGAGGGGGTAAGAAAGGGGATACTTATATGAAAGCATTCTTACAAAGACTGAAAAATAAAGGCTGGAAAGTTCCATTTATTTTTGGGACAGAGGATATGCCATTTAATAAGTATGTTATTGAAGACACAGGACCGCGTTCTGTGGCTAGAAGATGGGCTGATATACTATCAGCTGCTAAAGCTGGAGCTGCTTTTAACGAATTTCTTATTGGTTTCGACCATTATACAAAACCGGAACAAATTGTAGAGAATATGTATAAGATTTACACAGGCATTTTCGGATATAATGAGGACTTTGCGCGGAAGTTTACAAGGCAAATGGCAGAAGGAGTTATGAAGTTTTATGAAAAAAGCTGGACCCATAGACTCCCATTAGGCATGGGTACTCTTAACACTTTAGTTGGTGGTAATAGTTCATTTGCACAGATAGCTTACGGAAGAGACGCAATGGCGTGGGACGAACTGGATCTTAGTCAATTTACACGTCTTCTTAGAGAAAGGGGTTTACTTACTCTCGAAGAGCAACATGAACTTCAAAAAAGAGCGGGAGGCGGTAGAATAGCAGCATCTTGGGATGTAGCCAGAACAGTTTTACCATTAATGATGATAGCAATGGCTTATTATATGATTACAGAAGCAACAAAAGAAAGAAGGTCTTAAAATTACGGGTGCGCAGGAGCTGCTCCGCCTCCCCCAGCTCTCTGAATAAATCCTATTTTGCTAATTCCAGGAACTCGGGATAATCCAAATAATAGAGATCCAAATTGTCCAGCTCTGCCAACTATTGCGCCTGGAGCTCCAGCTCCTGCGCCAATTGCTCGAAATGCGCCGCCGGTGTCAAGCTTGGGGGCTTTGAGCGCGGATTTTACCATAGTTACAACATTTGGCGTCATAAGAATAATACCTATTCCAATAAGAGAGCTAATCGTGCTTGCCGTTCCGCCACTAATATCGCCAATTAATGGAGGAACAAATGCATTCGGTTCATCTGTGAATGCACCCACAAATACCTTTCCCAGCAAAAACATAAAAATTACCGTGGGAAAAGCTGCTAAATTGGCAATAAGATCTCTCAGCCACCCAGTGGCGCTCACTGGACTTCCCGGAACAAGACTCCCCACAATCCAGAAAGGCGCCAAAACCACATCAATAAGAATATTTATATACGCCATAAGAAGTACAAACCAAAGCCGGAAAAGAGCAGTAAGCAAAGCAATAAAAACTATTAAGAAAATAATAAGATAGGGGAGACCGACACGCAAAAATTCCTGGAGCAAAGGATAAATAACCACCGCTAGTGGAATAGCAACTGGTACATTTTCAATCCATCCAGCACTATTTCCGAGAACCATAGCTACAGGAAACTGTAATATTTTGAATACACCAAAAAGCGTGCCAAGAACGCTAATAAGATCGATAAGAAAGTTAGCTGGGGTTCCTGCGCTCCATACAAATTTATCAGGACCAAGTATCAAGTTGCCAATAAAACCAATAAGGTCGCCAAAAAGACCAAGGCCTGGTATAACATCTTTCCAGCTTTCCTCGATTCCTAATATTCCCTGCAAAAGCTTAGTCGAATTCCAGGCTACGTCGTGTACCATACTGCTTAGTTGTCCAAAGCCTATGCCGGCACCCAGAGGATTTGCCCCCTGCAGCTCTAATGGACTTAGTTTTGTTATATCTCCTGCCGACACTCCTGGAATACCGGCAATTAGTCCAAAGACAAGATAAGTTACAACCCACATAAGATCCACCAAAAATCCCGCTATTGCGAAAGAAAAAGTTACCAGAAGAATGCCAACTATAATTTTGGGAATTTGGTTTTGAATAGTCATGACAGTCCGGGGGTCAATTCTGATCCTTAGCATAATAGCAAGTCCAATTACAACAAATACAATTACAAAAAGAAGATAGACTATATTTCGAAAAGCAGTCCAAAGATTAAGAAGGGGCCTTAGGCCTTCAAAGCCTGTTCCTGTCTGGGCATGGGTAGTCTTCACAACTCCAAAATTTTGCGCGAGAGCCTGAAAATAATCCGAGGTCCGAAGAGGCGGAGTATAAAGCATGGTGATCATGTTATTCATGCCTCCGATTGCTCCGCCAATCTGCCCTTTTTTAATATTTCCTGCTGGCAGAAAGCCGATTTTTCCAGTTGTTGTATCTACTCCAAGACATTGGCCGTTAGGCTGTGTGGGGTCAATTCCGACCAATTGACAGGTGAGGGAAAGCATTACTTCAATCATCACATTCTGAGTCCAGTTGTGGAGATTTTTTGGAACGTCAGGATTGGTATTGGGAGTTGTGTTGGGATTTGGTTGGGCAGGCTGAGTGATTGTTGTTATTTGAGGAATGGGAGTTTGTGCAGAAGCTGGAATAGAAAGTAGGAAATAGAAAGTAGAAAATAGAAAGACGGTTAAGGATAAACGATAAAAACTAGACGCTAGAAGCTGACTAACTAGACGCTGAAAAAGGGCAGAAAATTTCATAATTATTTCTTTTCTGATTTTCTTTTTGAACTTGATCGATCTTTTAGAGTAGGGTAAGTAAAAATAGCAATAGCTAACAAAAGAATAGAGCCTGCAATATAAAATGCTTCTAAAGGACCGATAACAATATTCATAGCGATTTTTTAAGCAAAGATAAACTTCCAATCAGGGAAGCAGTAGATGCTACTAAACTCAATACTATAGTAAATATATTCACCCTGTCAATACTTGAAAACAGAGTCTTAGTTTAATTTAGAAACGTCACCCCTTTGTCAAATAGAAATGTCATCTATGC
>JBBTXK010000062.1:0-3453 GCA_038062315.1 Patescibacteria group bacterium | reverse complement strand
ACCCTACAAGGCTATCTCCTGAAAGGAACTACTGGGAAGAACTGAATTCGTACCCGGGAAAAATTTTTACCTATTGACACTATATAGCATTGTATGTCTATACTATAAATAGAGAGAAAAGGATGTTTAAGAAATCATTTAATTAAATATGGCAGACATTCAAGAGCCGAATGGACAGCAGCCTTTGCAAGGGGAGGGACAACATGGAGGAGTGAAAAGTTTTCTTGCGCATTTCGGGATTGGCCAAGATGGAAGTGCGAATCCAGATTCTTCAGTCCCTAATCAGGAAGTTGCGCCTCCAGCGCCTCAAGGACCATCTGATTTCGCCTCTCGTTTGAACGAAATTAATGGTGAAACAAATCCACCAATAGGTACGATGCCATCTATGGAAGGAGTAGGTGTTGTTGCAGGGCCTAATCCTCCGGTTGCTTTAGATTCTGCTATAGAGCCACCAATTCCAGAACCACAAATGCAGGCTGGCGATTTGGAGGCTTCCCAAGGAGGATCGACTGTTAATATCGGGGAGCCTACGATTGGCAGTCCTACTCCGGTTAGCGCAGAAGGAACTGCGCCTATTGTTGAAGCTGAGGAAACAGCTGATTCATCTGGTTTGGCAGCTAATCCTCAAACGCAAGAGGTAGGTCAACCCCCACTTGTTTCTCCTCAAGAGGCGGTTGACGGCAATGATGGTAATAAAGTACTTACTGATGCAAGAGCAAGCCTAGTTTCTATAAGGGCACAGGCTGATCAGATTCAAATTGCAGTTAGTGCCGCATTAAAAAAAATTGATGCGAGATTGGGTACTAATCTTTCAGATTCACCTACAGATGCGCAAGCGGCGCAGCCCAAAATCCCTGTTACAGCCTTCTAACATTTTCTCCTATTGACAATGAAGACAGGATATGATGTAATACATTTGGATTTAACCCTGCTTAGCGGGGGAAAACTAGTTTCCTTCATTATAAAGTTTCCACGAGATGTTCACTGGTAATCAATAATCTTAAGTTTATGGTTTATAAAAAGACTGCTCTCGTAAAGGAATCTAAGTCAGTAGATGAGATCGTTGGTGTAGCTACCTCTAAGCCAACGGCTGCGGTTAAGCCTCCTGCCCAGGCTATTTCCGAGGCTACTGTTTCTCCGATTCGATATCCTCATATAGAAGCAACTCCGACCCAAGAAGTTTCTGGAATATTAAATATTCAGCCAGAGGGGCATGGGTTTTTAAGACCTAAATTTATTCCCTCATCGCGCGATGTTTATATTTCTCAGTCTCAGATAAGAAGATTCTTGCTTCGGGAAGGAGATAAGGTAAAAGGTATTGGAAGACCTCCAAAAGATACAGAGCGCTATTTTGGACTTCTTAAAGTAGAGACAGTCAATGATATGCCGGCAGATGATTCTTTGAAAAGACCTTACTTCGATGATCTTACTCCTATTTATCCCAAAAAACAGATAATCCTTTCGACCGGAAAATTGCCTTTGTCAACTCGCATTATTGACCTTGTTTCACCAATTGGATTTGGACAGAGGGGGATGATTGTATCCCCGCCAAAGGCTGGAAAAACAACTATTCTTAAAGAAATTGCCTCAGGAATCGCGCAAAATTTTCCCAAGGCGCACCTAATGGCTGCTCTTATTGGAGAGCGACCTGAGGAAGTAACAGATATCGCCCAATCTGTAAAGGGAGATGTGGTTTCCTCGCATTTTGATGAGCCGCCGGATGCTCAAACAAGGGTCGCAGAAATTACTTTAGAAAGAGCAAAAAGATTGGTTGAATTGGGAAAAGACGTTATTATTCTTTTGGATTCAATTACACGTCTTGCCCGAGCCTACAACCTTTCTGTTGCCCCATCCGGACGGACTCTCTCTGGAGGATTTGACCCTGCTGCTTTGTGGCCCGCTAAACGATTTTTTGGTGCTGCAAGAAATTGCCAAGAGGGAGGCTCTCTCACGATTATTGGAACTGCACTAGTTGATACTGGTTCGAGAATGGATGATTTAATCTATGAAGAATTTAAAGGTACTGGAAATCTTGAGCTTCATTTAGATAGACGATTGGCAGACAGAAGAATTTTCCCAAGCATTGATATTGCAAGGTCCGGCACAAGGCAGGAGGAGCTTTTGTTGTCAGAAAATGACCTTAAAAAGGTTTCAACCATGAGGCGAATGATAGATATGCTAGGACCAGATGAGCGGACAAGTATTTTCGTAGACCGCCTCTCAAAAACAGAAAATAATGAGGAGTTTTTGGAGAGTTTGGGGAAGGGATAATCGTTTGGATTGACAAGACAAAGAAAATGGGATAGAATCCCATAATATGGATAAAGAAACACAATCATCAATGTCAGAAAAACGTAGAAAACGGGCAAATTTGCTTCAGAATATCGCAGCGACAAGTTCTGCTATGTTATTTTTAGCTGCAGCATGTGGGATTCCTGCTGAGGGGAAATCTTCAAATGAACCAACACCACAACCTATCCCAACGCCCCCCACGTTGAACATTACAGACTGTGAGCCATTCATGATACCTGATTGGCAAAAGCATAATCAAATAGAGTTTGCCTGTCCACAAAAATCAGGAGACCCATCTGAAAGAACAAATGTAGTTTTAGATAGGGAAAAAAATGGAACAGTTTCGATAAGGACATCTACTTTTGGTTTGGGTCAAAGTGAAGAGCCGAGTATACCCGATAATGTTTTGTTATATCCTGGTGGAAGAATCCGATTTCAAAGTCCAGCTGATTACAATTGCAATATAGTAGTTCTTTTTGCTAAAGATCAAGTACCTTCGGTTTCTCAGGAGTGTCCTAAATAAATTTTCTGCTAACATCGTACTGGCAATAATTTTTTGGAGAGTTTGGGGAAGGGAATAATTCGGCTAATGTAAATTCCATCATTGACATAAGACAATATTTTGTATAAAATTTTGATGATATGGCTGGATTAAATCTATCTCTATTACCAAAGTTTACCAGTGTTTCTTCTCTTCGATATAAAACGGCAAGTTTGATTAGGCAGCTTCAGGAGGATAAAAAACCAGTTATTCTGCTTCGAGGATCTGCCGCAGTTGGCGTAATTATCCCACCCGAGATGTACGAACACTTAGTAAAGCTTGCTGAAGATACAGAAGATTTAGACGATGCTCTTTTGTCAATCAAGCTTTATGAAAAGAAAGCACAAGAAAAAGGAATTCCTATAAATAAAGTAGCCAAGGAATTAGGTATCACACTTTGAGCCTGTGCAATACGAATTATATTTCTATAAAGAGGCTGAAAAACAACTTAAAAGACTGCATCCAATCGATCAGGCAAGAATTCTAAAAGCCCTCAATCAGTTAAAAGAAAATCCAAGACCAGAAGGGAAAAAAGTTAAACGTTTGGTAGAAACAATTAATACACCCACGAGTTTCGCACATGATGTAGTTTGATGTACACTTAAGAGGTGCGTAAATCA
>JBBTXK010000061.1:0-2736 GCA_038062315.1 Patescibacteria group bacterium | reverse complement strand
GGAAGAATACATGTTAAAATCTGGCAAGAAAATTTATGTGCTTGCTGAAGGAAGGTTAGTTAATTTGGCCGCGGCAGAGGGGCATCCGGCAGAAGTGATGGATATGTCTTTTGCCAACCAGGCTTTAGCCTCCGAGTATTTTGTTAAAAACAAAGGAAAGTTGCGGCCAAAGGTTTACGTCCTGCCAAAAGAAATAGATAAAGAGATTGCAAGACTAAAGCTTAAGTCAATGGGGATTTCCATAGACAAGCTTACAAAAGAACAAGAAAAATACCTTTCGTCGTGGAGAGAAGGTACTAAGTAGTATAGTTGTCATGCTGATCAGGCTCTGCCTGATTCAGCATCTCGAACGAAATAAGATCCTGAGCCAAGTTCAGGATGACAAAGTAAGCAAGATTTGATAAAATGAGTTTGCTCGCGGGAGTAGTTCATCGGTAGAACGTCTCCTTGCCAAGGAGAAGGTAGCGGGTCCGATTCCCGTCTCCCGCTCACTCTGGGACTTTTCTGAAGCCTGCGTTTGGGGACTTTGGGGAAGAGATCGGGTTTGGAGCTGTGCAAAGCCCAAATTGTAGGATGGGAAAAGTTGCCGATTAGTTAAAAAGAAGTTCGAGCCGACAGTTTTTGCGAAGAATGCCAATTCTTCTTTTGTATTTTTTGCGCGCGCGATTTTTCCGCATTGTAATGCGCTACCAATAAATTCCTTCATAGGTTCGAGCCAACCGACACCATCTGTCTTAAGTTTTGCCAAATCTTCCTCTTTTTTTATCTTCTCTTGGAAAAGCTCGTTCTTCTTTTTCTTGTAAATCCCAGCATCTATAACATTATCAAGATAACTATCAAGCAAAAAGTTTAATTTTTGGTCAAGTGTTTTTATTTCCAGTTTTAACTTTTCCAGATTTTCTTCTACGGATTGTTTTTCCAATAGTTCGTCCCTTTCCAGCCATTTATACCAATCATTAGCCCAACTTTCAGGTAAGGCCACATCACTAACAGTGTTTCTTATTTGCGATTCAAGTTCTGGTTCGGGAATTGGTTTTTGTAAACAGTTTCCCAGTTTTTTGGTACAGCTGTAATAAGTATATTCGGCTCTTCTTTGGGTTTCTTTGTAAAATTTTAATTTCTTTTCTCCTGTAATGGAAGCGCCACACTCTCCGCATTTCATCAGTCCTAAGAAAGATAAATTGTGCTTGTTGTTGGGTTTTGATCTTTCTGTAAACTTGAACTGCTTTTGTGCTCTGTTAAATAATTCTTTTGAAATGAATAATTTATGTGTCCCACCATAGTATTCTCCTGCGTAAAAGATAATCCCAATGTAAAATTTATTTGAAAGAATTTCTTTTATTCTGTCTATTTTCAAAAATTTGCCGTTTTTCTGGGTAAGTCCATCCTTATACAGGAAGTGGGAAATATCTGTAAAAGTTTTTCCTCCATCCGCGAATAATTCAAAAGCTTTTTTAATAATTTTTGATTCTACAGGATCAATTTCAATCGTTCCCAGTTCTTTATTATTTGTATATCCCCAAAATGCTTTACCAGGATAAACTCCATTTCTTAATTTTTGCCTCAAACCCCTTTTAACATTCTCACTTAAATTATCTATATAGTATTTAGATTGGCTAAATGCGATACTAAGCATAAATTTTCCCTGAGGGGTATTTTCAAACCAATGGGATGGAAATTTCAAATCAAGAAGTTTTCCTGTATCTAAAAGATAGATAATTTTTCCTCCGTCTATGGAATTACGAGCTAATCTATCGGGATGCCATGAAATTATTCCTTGAGCGTGTCCTTTTTCTATCCTCCTTAAAACTTCGTCAAATTTTTCTCTACCCGGAATCTTTGCAGTTTTAGCTTCGCTTATAAATTCAACTATTTCTAAATTTTCTCTCTTAGCAAATTCGGTCAACTCCGCTATTTGGGCTTCTATAGATAGAATTTGTCTATCTTTCTCGTCTGTTGATTTCCTGCAGTATGCAATATATTTCATGGCTAGATTCCTCGTTTCCTCGGAATGACTTCGGTCAATTTTTGCGTTTTTTCTTCTTTTTCAACCGGCAACTTTTTCCTGTTTACAATTTAGGCTTTGCAGAGCTCCATTTGTTCCAAACCTCGCAGACTCAGGAAACCCCCAGCCCTACAAAGTCCCTTTCAGAGCTCCTTTACGAAAAAGTTCGAACTTCTTTCATGTTATCATTGTAGTCGTCCTTCGACTCCTTCGGCTCTGCTCAGGATAAATCCGCTCAGGACTCCTACTATTTCTATTGCTCGGCCTTCGGCAGAAGCTCTAAAACTGTCGGCCGAACTCGCCGCCTCTGGCGGGGACAAAAAACGCAAAAATTTTAAGGAACTTTCAATTTTTTTTATTTTCCAACCATTCTTCTTTTCTACATTCTTCCAAGATGCTCTTATAACGGGAGCGTGAGGCATATCTCCTTAGTCCATCAAATATTTCCTCAAGCATACCGTGATAATTTAATATTCCAGAATTTTGTATAGTTCCTTTTACCCAATTTAAATCCTTTTTGCCATCTAAAAAAAGCCTCCAAAGAGCCTCTTACATAGCGCATGACAATTTTTTCCATTGATTTTATCTTAATCATTTTACCAGTGGTGGGGATATCCCCATATACCCATCTTATTTTACTGAAAATGGCGGGAGTTTATCAAGTGAGATAATTCGGATGTAGCAGCAATATGATAATGTCCTATTTGAGCAATATAGAAATGTCCGCTTTT
>JBBTXK010000060.1:0-2005 GCA_038062315.1 Patescibacteria group bacterium | reverse complement strand
AAGGAATAAGAGGGCAGGGCTATTGGTTGTGGTTTGGATAACCACTTTGTTTGGGCTATATGAAATAACTTTAGCAGAACCAGAAGCGTTGCTCTCTACTTTCAGATTCGGCGTTTCCTCCAAAACTAGTACATTTCGGAAATCAAAATTATCGCTATAAAATCTCTTTATTATTTCTCTACTATCTTTAACTATTTTATAACTGTAGAAAAGCGCAGCTCTTGGAAGAGAAAAGTTATTTTTAAACAACTGGAATTTATCATCCTGATAAACAAGCTCGTACCTTTTTTTATTTTCCCAAACAGGATATGCCCAACCCTGATTGGTGTCGGCAACAGGATGAAAAATAAGCCCAACGCCCAAAAGATCAAGCACTCGATCTGTATATTTCCCACGTCTATCTAGTTTAACAACAGACCGTTCGCCTTTTAAGAATTCTCCGCTATTAGCTCCTCTTATAAACTCTCCATATCTGCCAATATATAAAGGATCGTAGCCTTCCAAAGACGGAAAACCATAATAAGCAGTCACTTCAGTTCCAAGATTGCCATATATTCGTGAGCTTCCAATATTTTTCTTTATCGCTTCGACAATTGGAGTTTCGGGATATACAAGTTGAACAGGATCAAAAGGCATCCATTTCTGGGCAAAACGCAAACTATCGAAAGAAGTAAGAAATAAGAAATAAGAAGTAAGAAATATAATAAATTTTTTTTCTTTTGATGAGATAAGAACTGCAAAAATAGCACCAAGAAATAATATCGTGGGCAGGGCAAAATTTCTCTTTGCAACAATAAGCCATTCTGCAGGATATATTTTTCCAAAATACAACAAAAGCCACAAAACAGCGAAAAATAGCCCAATAAGAACAAACGCCATTATAAGTTTTCTAACATCTCTAATCCCCCTACCCAACCCATCAAGACCAATTCCAGCCAAAACCGCAAAAGAAAAACTAAAAAGAATAACAACACGAGACAGCGCACTTGTTGATAAAACAGGAATCTTAAGAGAAACAAGAAGCTCTGAAATTGGACTATTTACAGCAAGAATAAGTGAAGCTATACCAAGAACTGCAAAAAAAACAACTACTTTTCTTCGGACTTCCCAAACTGAAAAAATAGCTAAGAATAGAGGTAGAATACCTATAAAACCCGCCCATTCAGCATAATGTCCAAACCAATCGTTGCGAGTCACTGGATTGCCAAAAAAGTCTGGAGAAATAATAGTAATGAGATATTGAAAAGGTATTGCCTCGCTTATTTGAAAAATCTCACTTCTAACGGAGTGCCTATAAAGCTCGATTGATGGTAGAATTTGCAACAAGGAAATAAGTATTCCAAAAATCGCAGAAAGCAATAAGTAGAAAATATTAAGTATCTCTCTAGCAGCTAACCCTCTAAATACTATAAAAAGCAATATGGCCGCAAGAAAATAAAGACTGATTTGAAAATGGCCGCTAAAAAATGAAAGAGGAATGGTTAAGCTTAATAAAACCAAATATCTAATTTTTTTCTTGTTATAAAACTTTTCAATCGCAAATAGAGCCAAAGGCAAAAAGCTAATAGCCAAAGACAAAGTACCATATGCCATCCAGACAACAATAAAACCGCAGAACATAAAAGAAATACTACTTATCAATGCTCCCACCCTACTCACCCCAATCTCCCGAACAAATAGATACATAAAAATCCCTGCCAACAGCGGCTGGAGAAGAATTAATATGCTCCACGCGTCAACAAATGGGAGAGTGAAAAATAAAAGATTGAATGGCGAAAGAACTGCCGACTGAAAATTAGCAAGATGCGGATTCCCCGAGAAGCTATAAGGATTCCAAAGAGGCACTTGGCCATTCTTAAATGTATCTATAGTAAACTTTTTCCATGGATAAATTTGGGTATGAACATCCGGCATCGCATTGTTTTTAACTGGCCCCCAAAACTTCTCATGATGACTCCATGGAGCAAAAAAATTAACTTGATAAGTTGAAGAATAAGGAACTTTT
>JBBTXK010000059.1:0-4951 GCA_038062315.1 Patescibacteria group bacterium | reverse complement strand
CGTCAGAGAAACATTAATTTAGAGAGACTTTGGATAGACAGCCCGACCAAGCGAGAGCCGAGAGAGGTATTTTTAAATTTAGAAGATTCGGCTCTCGCCAACCGAGCATCAAAGCGGCAACATGAACGGGAAGGGGTAAAATAATAAAGGCGGGGGCGAAAAGCGGATTCACCCCGCCGACGGCGCAACGAAATTAAATCAGATTAAAAGCTGGTAAGATACTGTAGGAGATTTTAGAAAAGTTAAAACATTGGCGAGACTTCCCCAAGGAAGTCCTAGCGCCCAAAGGCGGGGTCGCCGCCACCATAATCGGGTGGGTGGGTTGATACGGAATTTGGTACAATCAAAACGAGTCTTATAAAAAATCGCGCGCAACGTCGTCGTCCTATCGCAAAAAATACAAAAGAGCGAGGCCGAAGGCCGAGCAATATAAATAGTAGGAGTCCTGAGCGTAGTCGAAGGACGACTACAATGTTAATAAGAAAAAGGTTCGAATTTTTTTATAAGTCTCGACCAATTAACCCAGAAGACTATATTATTTAATACGATTCTTCAACTTTTTTGCAAGATACTTTGCTGCTTTGCGAAGATCTTCGTAATCAACATTCAATCTAAAACGCGCCGGAACATTGTATCTTTGAATTGGAACACCATCAAGATTATCTTCAGATATTGAGGAATAAATTCCACCTTCTTCTAATACATCTTTCGCCCACTCAGCTTCTTTTCTGGTTCTAAAAATTCTTATCCAAACCATTTCGTAGCAAAATTATACCTTAATGATAATATTTGGTAAAATAATAAAGTGAGAATTTCAAAGCATGTTCATTCCTGTTTGCTAATAGAAGAAGAAAACAAAACTATCCTTATTGACCCGGGAATCTATACTCATGAAGAAAAAGCGCTTGATGTAAATTCTTTGAAAAAACTTGATTACCTTCTCATTACCCACGAGCATCAAGACCACATGCATATTCCATTTATAAAAGAACTGGTCAAAAAATTTCCAAGGATTGAAATAATAAGTAACGCCTCCGTTAAGAAGATTCTAAAAGAAGAAGGAATAACAATATCTGCGTCCAATAATAGGTTTATAAAAATTTATAATGCGTCTCATGAAAAATTACCATTTGGACTTCCAACCCCAGAAAATTCTCTTTTTACTGTTTTTGATAGACTTGTACATCCTGGGGATTCTCTAAGCTTCGCCAAAACTTCAAAGATTCTAGCTCTTCCTATTCAAGCTCCCTGGACTAGCTTAACAGCAGCTATTGAAAAAGCAAAGGCGCTAAAACCAAAAGTTGTCATCCCAATACACGACTGGCACTGGAAAGATACTGTTAGAAAAAACTTTTATGAAAGAGCAAAAGTGTATTTGGGGAAATTTAATATTGACTTTAAAGGACTCGAAACAAAAGACAGTATATATCTATAAAGATCAAATGAATAACAAGCACAACAGTAATCTCTTAATTCAGGATTTAGTAATTATTCTCCTTAGCGTTCTTATTGCTATTTTTCTCGTCAAAACACACGTCCTCACCAACATACTAACTTCTACAAAAGAATTGGAGCTTCTCGGAAGCTTTGTTGCGGGAATGTTTTTTACCTCAGCTTTTACCACCGCGCCCGCAATAGTCACACTTGGTGAAATCGCAAAAGCCAACTCAGTAATTCAAACAGCGTTCTTGGGAGCCACAGGAGCTGTGATTGGGGATTTGATTATCTTCAGATTTGTTCGAGATAGACTATCAGAAGATTTGATGCAGCTTATAAATCATAATACCTCAGGAAAAAGAATTAAAGCGATACTAAAAATAAGGTTCTTTAGATGGTTTACTTTTTTGATTGGTGGATTAATTATCGCCTCTCCTTTGCCTGATGAACTAGGTATTGGTTTATTAGGTTTCTCAAAGATGACAGCACGGAGATTTATTCCTTTTTCTTTTACTTTTAACTTTATCGGTATCCTTTTGATAGGACTTATCGCCAAAACAGTACCCTAACTATAACAATTAAAAAAATTAGTAGTTTACGAAGTAGTTTATTTTTGCGTTTTTCTCAAGCTTGGTTACTAATTCTTGAGACTTGATAGAGAACTTTTGCTGTTCCAATTGTTGCCTTACGCCTTTCTTAATTTCGTCTTCTTTCATGCCTTCAGGCAAAGTAGCTTTATTCTTCTCTATGTAATCGCTCACTTCTTTATCTGAAACCTTTATATCTTTTGCCAACAATTTCTCTACAATTTTTCTCAACTTAAGCTGATTCTCAAAGTCTTTTCTTGTCAATCCCTGTGCCAGCAATGCAGCATCTAGATTTTGCCCCTGTTTCTTGAAATTTTCTTCAATTTGTTTGGCAGAGTCTTCAATTGCTTTTTGGCTAATTTCTATATTCTTTTTACTTGCTTCCTGAAAAATAAGAGTTTCATTTACTAGCGCTGAAAGAGCATTCTTGCCATTTCTTTTTTCCAGTTCCTGAATAATCGCAATCCTGCTAATAGGCTGTCCATTAACTAATGCTGCAATAAAGAGTCCTTTTGCGAAAAATAAAACTGCTCCCAAAAAAATAATTATAAAAGGAATAAGCAACTTAGATTTTGTCAGTCCCTTAGGCTTTGCAGATCCTATAACACTAAGTGATCCCAAATTCTCTTCTTGAGGGATTCTTATTCCCTTTGCCCTTTTTCCAGATGCTTTCCTATCTGCCATTTTTTGATTATAGCACATTTTGGATAAAACTCAATATGCTATACTAATACCAATCGAAATGACACTTTTACATATTCCAAATCATATAGCGATTATTCCCGATGGGAATAGACGTTGGGCAAAAGAACATAATCTTCCAACTTTTGAAGGCCATAGACGCGGATTTGATGTAGCAACTAAGATTGGCAAAAAAATACGATCTCTGGGTGTCCATACTCTTACTATGTGGGCATTTTCTACTGAAAACTGGGAGAGATCCAAAGACGAAATCAATTACCTTATGCGTATGTATGAATTATTTATAGAAAAAAATCTCAGGCAAGCTTTGAAAGAAAAAATTAGAATAATTCATTTAGGACGAAAAGATAGAATCCCAAAAACACTGTTAAAAAGAATCCAAAACAGCGAAGAAAAAACAAAAACATTTGACAAATATATTCTAAATATTGCCCTAGATTATGGAGGAACAGACGAAGTAATCCGAGCGATCCACAGGTTATCTGAAGACAATATCGATCTTAACAATTTAACAATTGAGCAATTTAGCAATTTTTTAGATACTGCTAACCAGCCTTATCCGAATCCAGATTTGATAATAAGAACTTCCGGAGAACAACGAACTTCAGGCCTTATGATCTGGCAGGCAGCATATGCCGAATATATTTTTCTCAACAAACATTTCCCAGATCTTAAAAATGAAGACATTGATTATGCCGTCGAAGAATACGCAAGAAGGCAGAGGAGGTTTGGAAAATAGTATATTATCCTTTTATTGCTGGAATACTGAGAAAATCAACATCTCTTCTCTTTTCTCTTTCTTGACAAAATTGATCTATTGATAAGTTCCTCGGCAGAAGTGACAAAACAGAGACTCTGCTTAAAGGAGCTTGCATAAAAAAATCAACAGTCTGTCCAATTAAATCTCTTTGCTGTCCTGATTCCAAAGTTTCTCTGGTGAATTTTCTAACTTTATTTGTTGGATAAACTTTTAGTATATCCTCACGTGTCATCCATCTATTTGGATTTACTTCATGCGTAGCACGAGGGGCATTTGGAGAATCAATAGAGCCAGTAAAAAACAACGTAATTAAATCTGCTGGCCTTCCCCCAATCGAAACTTCTCTTGGCATAAATGATCTCCCCCTAACGTACCATAAGTTATTTATTTGTTTAACGTCACCACTAAACTCCTCTACTACTGCACCAAAAATGTTTTGGCCAATATCTTCTGGCGGTCTCCATGTCTCTCCAGGAAAAGATATTTGTCCAGCAACTTTTTCTGTCACAGGGTTAGTTTTCTTCTCGATAACAGTCCAGAACATTGGCGAGGTTATATTTTCTCCATTCCTGCTCGGGTCTATTCCTACAATAACTAGAGCAACGCCAACACTAGGCTTTCTTTCTGATTCCACATTTGTATCCTTTATTCCTCCTGCGATTTCTCTTTCTAGTCTTACCATAGTCTAATTTTATTGAATAATTGTCCCTTGAATATTTCTGCCGTTAAGAGCATGTGTTAATTCATTTGGAATTACGCCGCTAGCAATCCATGTCTTAATACCTTTATCCACTATCGACAACGCATTTTCTATTTTGTGTTTCATTGCGCCGGTTACATCTCCATTTTTAGATTGAAAAACATAACGCTTGATTCTTTTCCAGTTACTCTTGGTAATCTGTGGAATTGTATTTCCCTTATCGTCATATACGCCATTTGTTTCGCCGACTTGAATAATCTTATCAACATTAAAACCTTTTTTCATAAGATATTTTCCAATCTCGTTAAGAATTCTCTCTCCTGAGTATATAGTGCTTCTCCACTTCTTGTCCCAAATTACATCTCCATAAATAACTGGAATTAAATCTTGATTGATGATCTCTTCCAGAACTTTAAAGAAATGATTTTTTATTTTCCCGGCACTTGCCATTATCATACTCATTGGCCGTATAGAAATAGCTGCCAATCCCTCGCTAACAAGAATGTCCATAACAATTCTATTGATCTCCATTGCGTCTCTTGCGACTTTTGCAATGCCCCATTTACTTTTATAACCTTTTTTCCCGCCGAATTCTTTTGCAGAAGTGTGCCCATAGCTTCCACTCCCATGAGCAAGAACAAGGGATACGTCTTTTATCTTTTTTAATTCTTTTGCTAATCTTGCTATAACATCTGGACGCGCCTTGTAAGGAGTATTTTTATCGGTAATTATAGATCCCCCAAACTTGATAAGAATTATCTTTTT
>JBBTXK010000058.1:0-3039 GCA_038062315.1 Patescibacteria group bacterium | reverse complement strand
CAAAGGCAAGTTTCCGGTGGATTTTCAGACTCCAGCCCTGATTCCCTCAGTGTCGGGGTGCTGAGAATCGAACTCAGACCAAACGACCCCCAGCCGTTCATTCTACCACTAAACTACACCCCGAATTTTGCTTCTTGCATTATAGCAAAAAAATGTTATTATTATTGGCAATATGGCGCGTGCAGGAAATCCTCCAAAAACCAAACTTCCAAATGGCCCAACAGAGGCGTCTCAAAAACTCAACGCAGTAAGACTTGCAATGGAGCAAATTGAAAAACAATATGGCAGAGGATCCATAATGCGCTTTGGAGAAACCGGCCAAAAGTTCGATATCTCAGTTATCTCTACAGGTTGTCTTCCTTTAGATCTGGCACTAGGAGTTGGTGGAGTGCCAAGAGGAAGAATTATAGAAATTTTTGGTCCAGAAGCATCGGGAAAAACCACAGTTTGTTTATCAATTATTGCGCAAGCCCAGAAGCATGGAGGCGTTGCAGCATTTATTGACGCAGAACATGCACTTGATCCAATATGGGCAAAAACCTTGGGTGTGAAGCTTGATGAATTATTAATTTCCCAGCCGGATACGGGCGAGCAAGCATTAGAAATTGCGGAAAGTTTGATACGAAGTGGAGGAGTTGATGTTTTGGTCATAGATTCTGTTGCGGCTCTTGTACCACGTGCTGAAATTGAGGGAGAAATGGGAGATTCAATGATGGGGCTCCAGGCAAGGTTGATGTCTCAGGCTTTGCGGAAATTAACCGGTGTTATTTCCAAATCAAAAACTGTTGCTATTTTTACAAATCAGCTGCGGCAAAAAATTGGTATTATGTTTGGGAATCCTGAGACAACAACGGGTGGATTGGCTCTTAAGTTTTATGCATCAATCAGAATGGATGTTCGAAAAATTGAAACATTAAAAGATGGAGATATGGCAATTGGATCCCGTCATAGAGTAAAGATTGTCAAGAACAAAGTTTCAGCTCCTTTTAGAATTGCGGAGTTTGATGTAATGAGTACGGGAGTTTCAAGGGAAGGTGGAATAGTTGATGTTGGGGTTGAAATGGGAATTATTCAAAAGTCCGGAGCATTTTACAGATTTGGGGAAACAATGCTTGGGCAAGGAAAAGAAGCAACAAAAATATTTCTTAAAGAAAATCCAGCTGTTGCCAAAAAAATTGTTGATGAGATTTTGAAAAAGAACAAAGCCTCGGGCACTCCGGTTGAGGTGGGAATTGAAGAAAAAGAACTCGCTGCGTAAACTTGAAATATTAATTATCGTCAGTCAAAATTACTCTTGTAATACCCTCATATCTACTATACTTATTTATAATAAGCGGTAGTGTTAAATCATCAATTTCCATTGATTCTCTAAGCCATTCTGCTTTTTGAGGATCTCTGCGTATTTCTTCTTCTAACAATTTTCTTTTTTCGATCTCAATCAATTGTAAAAACTCCGTAGGTCTTGTATTGATATCCCACATTTGTAAGATTTTTCTAGTAGGAACGTAGAAGATAGTTGTTTTAAATGGTTCTAATATTCTTTCTAATTGTTCCTTCATCGTTGGCTCAAATCTTAGGGCCTCCATCAAGCCCAATTCTGTTGCTGCACGACTCAATAACATACGTACATTGTTTAATTCGTATTGCTGGAGTCTATTTGTTAATGTCTGATATTCTTGGGATGGATATATTTCACGCTGCAACCATGCTTCTGCTTTGTTACGAATTGGTCCCATAAAGTTTGCCATTTGATGTTCTGCCTCAAGGAATCTTCGTTGGTGCTCATTCATGTTCATACAGCTGCCATTATAGCACACCGATATGGTCTGCCTGTTTTATGCTATGATAAAGCCAATGCGAAAGATAAAGCCGTCAATATACGCTTTTATCGATAGTCAAAATTTTAAATCTTGGAGTTAGAAGTCAAGGATGGACACTTGATTTCGCCAAATTTCGAGTTTATTTTTCCGATAAGTACAAAATTACCAAAGCATTTCTGTTTATAGGCTTTGTTCCAAAATATAAAAAGCTGTATTCGTTTTTAGAAAAGTCTGGATATATACTAGTTTATAAACCCATTGTCGAATCGAACAGAGATTCCAAACCCGTGAAGGGCAATGTAGACGCAGAACTTGTTCTACATTCAATGATCGAGTTTTCTAGCTACGATAAAGCAGTAATTATCACAGGCGATGGGGATTTTTATTGTCTGGCGGAGTACTTAGAAAAGAAAAATAAACTTGGAAAAATAATTGCTCCGAACAGACATTACTCATCGCTTCTAAGAAGATTTAGAAGTTATATTGTTCATGTAGGAGATTTTAAAGCAAAAGTAGAAAAAAAGAGAGGGACTAACCTTCGGACGAAACCTTAGGCGTGCCCTCCCATCGTGATTAAAGGTATTTTAACAAACAATTGGTTGTTTGTCAATTTGTTTGAAAAATGGAATATTTTGAGAGGTTTTATAATTCCGCTTTGAGATTTTTGTCATTCAGGCCTCGGTCGGAGAGAGAGGTTCGAGATTACTTAATTAAAGCTTCTAGGAAGAAAGCCTCAGCAATACGCCATTCTGGGGAGGAGGATCGATGGAACGGAGGAGATTCTGGACACGGCCAGAATGACGGAATAGAATCTGTCATCGAAAAAGTTATTGAAAAACTCAAAGCGCAAAATCTTATCAATGACGAAGAGTTTGCGAAGTGGTGGATTGAATCGCGCACAACTTTTAAACCTCGAAGTTTACGGCTGATAAAAATAGAACTAAGACAGAAAGGAATAGACAGTGAAACAATTGACAGTTTACAATTAACAGTTAACAACGATTTGGAGCAAGCAAAGAAGCTTGTTGAAAAAAGAATAGGGAGATTCCGAGGCAAGTTCGGAATGACACGGGAAGAAATATATCAAAAGATGGGGAGACATCTTGCTTCGAAAGGTTTTGATTGGGATATAATAAAAAAGTCCATTGACTATGTTTATGAAACTATGTGACACGACATCTCAATTGTCCCCACTTTGCGAACTCTAAAGTGTCCAAAC
>JBBTXK010000057.1:0-7132 GCA_038062315.1 Patescibacteria group bacterium | reverse complement strand
ATGTGGATGACAAGTTCATCCTAATTAAAACTAACAAACACACCATAGAAGTCATCATAGACGAACTAGTTTTGACCAAAGATACAGATAGGGAAAGAGTATCAGAAGATGTTGAAAAAGGACTGAGGCTTGGAAATGGCGAGTTAATTGCCGCGATTATTAAAGATCCAGGCTTCTCTCTTCCGGCTCGTCCCAAGAAAATGGATGATCAGCTTTTTTCGGAAAAATTCGCCTGTCCAGTATGCAAGATTTCTATTCCTGAGGTTACGCCCAGAATTTTTTCTTTTAACACCCCGCATGGCGCGTGCCCTTTGTGCAACGGACTTGGAACTCTCCTGACTGTTGATCGCGATCTTGTATTTAATAACAACTTATCTATTAGCGAAGGAGGAATACTGCCGTATGCCAATCTTTTTGAGACAGACACTTGGTTTGCAAGAACTCTTGTAAAATTTTGTGAAGATAATGATATTCCTTTGAAAAAAAGACTCTCGGAAGTTAGTAGGGCTAAAAAAGACCTTTTGCTTTCCGGAACTGGAGAAAAAGAATATGCGGTTGTTGGGGAAAACAGATGGGGAAGACTAACGGAAATCCATGAACCATTCAAAGGCCTCTTATCAGATTTAAAAGAAAAACATCAATCTACAGAGTCTATGTTTCTCAAATCAAGAATTGAAAAATTTATGAGATATGAAACATGCGGCATGTGTCTCGGCACAAGACTAAAAAAAGAAGCACTTGTTGTAACCATAGACAGAAAATCGATTATCGACGTTTGCGATATGTCTATCTCAAACGCGCTTGATTTTGTAAAAGGACTTCGCAGCACTCTTTCAGCAAGAGAAAAAGAAATCTCCAAATCAATTATTAAAGAGGTCGGAGAAAGACTTTTGTTTTTGGTAAACGTTGGGCTCGACTATTTGACCTTGTCAAGAGGCGCAGCGAGTCTCGCTGGAGGAGAAGCTCAGAGAATAAGACTTGCTTCGCAAATCGGAAGCGGCCTTACTGGCGTCCTTTATGTTTTGGACGAACCCTCAATTGGCCTTCATCAAAAAGACAACAAGAAGCTAATCGAAACTCTTAAGAAACTCCGCGATTTGGGAAATACAGTTCTTGTTGTTGAGCATGATCAGGAAACAATGCAGGAGTCAGATTATATTGTAGATTTCGGTCCGGGAGCAGGAATCTATGGAGGAAAAATTGTTGCAAAAGGCACAATTTCGGAAATCAAGAAAAACCCAAACTCCACTACTGGTCTCTATCTTTCAGGAACAAGAAAAATAAAACCAACTAGAGAAAATTCTACAGCAATAGATTTTTCTAAACACAGCAACTCTCTCTCCATATACGGCGCATCGGAACACAATCTGAAAAATATTGACGTAACATTTCCTCTTAATAAATTTGTTGTAGTCACGGGAGTATCAGGAAGTGGAAAATCTACTTTGGTAAATGACATTCTTTATCACGCGCTCATGCAGCTACAAAACGCGTTTCACAGGGAAAAGCCAGGCAAATTTAAAGAAATTGAAGGATATGAAAATATCAAAAGAGTTTTCATGATCGACCAATCTCCAATTGGCAGAACTCCAAGAAGCAACCCCGCGACATATACCGGCGCTTTTACATATATTAGGGAAATTTTCGCAAAAACGAAAGAAGCAAAAATCAAAGGATATGAACCTGGAAGATTTTCTTTCAATGTGAAAGGCGGCCGATGCGAAGCATGTGAGGGGGAAGGCCAAATTAAAATCGAAATGCAATTTCTTCCTGATGTATATATAACATGCGAGGTATGCGATGGAAAACAGTACAACAAAGAAGCTTTGGAAATTTTGTTTAATGGTAAAAACATTGCTGATATTCTCTCCATGAGCGTTTCCGATGCTTTGAACTTTTTCTCTTTTGTGCCAATTCTTTCTCACAAATTGCAGACTCTAAATGATGTTGGGCTTTCTTACATAAAATTAGGTCAGCCTGCACCAACTTTATCTGGAGGAGAGGCTCAAAGAGTAAAATTATCCTTCGAGCTTTCTAAAAAAGGCCAAAATGCCCTGTATTTGCTGGATGAGCCTACAACCGGTCTTCATTTTGCTGATTTGGAAAAATTGCTTTTTGTTCTTAGAAAATTAGTTAACTTAGGAAATACTGTTATAGTAATAGAACATAACTTAGACGTTATCAAAAGCGCTGACTACATAATAGATCTAGGCCCTGATGGGGGAGAAAGAGGAGGAGAAATTGTCGCAATAGGAAGTCCAATAGAAATTTCGAAAAATCCCAAATCCTACACGGGGCAATTTTTGAAGAAAGTTTTGTAATATAAAGCATGAACAAAGTTACTTTTGTTAGTATTCTTGTTAAATTTTCTTGAACCGAAAATCCTCCAGTAAAATTTTAATTTTGTTTGTGATAGCATTATAGTGCTCGGAGTTAGTTTAATGAAAAGACATTTTTTTTATCTTCTTTGTTTTTTATTATTTTTTTTGCTTCCTAAACTTAATTTTGTTTTTGCCGCTTCAAATTTTTTTACCGATTACAATGCGGAATATAACATTCTTGAAACAGGTATTACCAATGTTACTTATAACGTAACTCTTACCAATCAAACCAGCCAATACTACGCATCTTTATATAGTATTAATGTTGGATTTAAGAATATCGCAGATGTTATTGCGAAAGATTCAACCGGAGTAATTAAATCTAGAGTTGTTGAGGATGGCGATGGAAATCGTATTGAGCTTGTTTTTGGTAAAAAAGTGGTTGGTGTAAATCAAAAACGGATTTTTTCTGTTTCATTTTCTACTCCAGACATTGCGCAAAAATCAGGAAGAATTTGGGATATTAATATTCCGGGTCTTTCCCGCCAGAACGAATTTCGCGCGTTCAATGTAAACGTATCTGTACCAAAAACTCTTGGAAGTCCATCTTATATTAAGCCCAATATACGAACATTTAACGAAGGTGTCTTTAGTTTTACCAAAGAAGAATTAGGCGAATCTGGAATCTCTATCTCTTTTGGGAAAGAAGAAATTTACGAATTCGATCTCACCTACCATTTAGAAAATACCAATTTATTTCCGATCAAAACAGAAATCGCACTTCCTCCAACGACTAATTATCAAGATATTGTAATAGATGATATTGATCCCAAACCTCTAAATGTCATAGAAGATCAAGATGGAAATTGGCTAGGGAGTTACATTCTCTCTCCCACCAAACAGCTCGTCATAAAAGTTACAGGCAAAGCTCGGATATCTCTTCATCCGAAGAAGCAAAAAATGTCAAAGGAAAAATTGAGTCTTTACTTGAAGGAGCGTCCTTTCTGGGAAACTTCCAGCAAAAAAGTTAAAGAGCTAGCCGCAAAACTGAAAACCCCATATGATATATATAGTTATGTTGTTAAGACTCTAAAATATGATTTCTCAAGAGTTTCTAAGGGTCTGCCGCGGCTAGGAGCAGGCAGAGCATTGGATAATCCAGACTCCGCGGTGTGTTTGGAATTTACGGACCTTTTTATTGCGTTAGCCCGCGCCGCGGGTATTCCAGCCCGCGAAATAAATGGCTTTGCGTATACTCAAAACTCCAAAGAAAGACCTCTTTCTCTAGTGCAAGATATTCTTCATTCATGGCCGCAGTATTATGACTATGATATCGAAAGTTGGGTAATGGTTGATCCAACATGGGGAAATACAACCGGAGGAGTAGATTATTTCTATACTTTGGACTTTAATCATTTAGCATTCGTGATAAAGGGCGCAAACGAGAATTATCCTATCCCGGCAGGAGGATACAAGAATCAAAACGAAAAAACAAAAGATGTTAACGTAAAATTTGCTGAGAATTTTAGTAATGCAAAAGAGGCGCTTTCAATAAGCGACAACTTCGAAACCGACCATTCTTCATTTATGAATGTCGCTGGCAATATGCTAATTCATAACATCGGCAACGTTCTCTCAAATCCCCAGACAATCAAAGTTAGCACTAGTTCGCTCATTCCGGCCAAGCAAGAAATTAAATTCGGGAGCATACCTCCGTTTGGCTACTTAACAATTCCTGTTGCGCTTGAGAGAGTTTCGGCTTTGACAAATAAAACTGTTGATATTACAATATCGATCAATGAAGATGCGATCACAAAAAGTATTAGAATTTCTCCGCTTGCGATAAATAAGCGGATCATAATAGGAGGTATTTTATTTGTTACCATCCTTACTCTCACAACAATCATTGTCAACAAAACCCGGTATCTACCTTTTTTTAGGAAAAGAGGGTGACCTACTGTACATCGGCAAGGCAAAAAATCTCAGAAATAGGGTTTTATCTTACTTCAAGAATAATATAGAACTTGGACCAAAAACTCAGATCCTTGTTTCTCAGATTGCAAAAATAAAAACAATAGAAGTCTCCTCAGAAATTGAAGCTCTTCTTCTTGAAAGCCGCTATATTAAAAAATTGAGACCTAAATATAATATCAGGCTTATGGATGGAAAAGCTTATCCGCTCATTCGCATAACAGCCAAAGATAAATATCCTAAGGTTTTAATCTCAAGACGTTCTGATGATAAAAAATCTATTTATTTCGGCCCCTTTCCAAATTCATCAGCAGTTACCTTGGTTCTTAAAACAATAAGAAAAATCTTCCCATATCAGTCGGTTATGAATCACCCAAAAAAAATATGTCTTTACAACCATTTGGGCTTGTGTCCCTGTCCAGAAGTTCTGAAAGACAGAAATTACAAAAAAGATGTTTATCGTATTGTCACATTCTTAAATGGAAATACAAAAAAAGTTATAAAAGATCTTGAAAAAGAAAGAAACAGGCTAAGTAAGCTTGAACTATTTGAAGAAGCGGAAAAACTTCAAAAAAAGATTGATGCAATAAAATATGTTACCAGTCCTTCATATAAAAATTTTGATTTCATAATAAATCCAAATTTGGACTCAGATATAAGAGATGATGAGCTTACTCAACTCAAAGCTATTCTTCTAAAACATAAAGTAAAGGTAAAAAATCTGTCTAGAATTGAGTGCTATGATATCTCAAATATTTCTGGGTCAAATGCAACTGGATCAATGGTGGTTTTTGTGAGTGGGCAAAAAGATTCATCGCAGTACAGAAAATTTAGAATAAGAAATCTACCAAATTTCCCTGCCTCGCCGGCAGGCAGGCCCAATCTCCCAAACGACTTTGCCATGATGCAACAAGTTATATCACGAAGACTAATACATTCCGAATGGTCATTTCCAGATTTAATTATAGTCGATGGAGGAAAAGGCCAAGTATCCGCAGCGCTTACTGCACTAAAAGACTATGGCCGAAAAGCTAGCAATTTAACAATGAAACAATTTAACAATGAAGCAATTGCTATCCCAGTTATTGGCCTTGCGAAAAGAGAAGAGACTATTGTTATCCCTCTACCTCGTCATTCTGGCAGCTCGGCTGCCCTGAGCCGATTCGGCCTGAGCTCACGGCCAGTCGAAGGCTCACTGCCGAAGGGCTCTCCCAGAGTATACAATTTTTCCGAAGTTTCTCTTCCCAAAGATTCAGAAGCGTTAAAACTCTTAATGCGCATCCGCGACGAAGCCCACAGATTTGCGATATCATATCACCGAAAACTAAGATCAAGCTCCTTCTTATCCTGATCTTACACCTTCCAGGTGTCATCTCAAACCAGGTGTCATCTCAAAAATGGCTTATTAAAATCTTTGGCTTAATTCTCTCTGCTTTGTTGGGCAGCAATTTCATTGATCCTTCTTCTTAGCGGCGTGGCACTAGCTTCTACGCTACCCTGCGGCGAAAATCCTAGTGGTCGGTAATAATGGTCAGCGAACTTTTGTAATTCCTTGTCATGTTCGACAGTCGAGTTCCTATCATATTTTTTCGTTACCTCAGCAAATGCCATTTCCCAATCTTCAAGACTAAAAGCGTCTGTCTCTCCCAGGTCTTGCTCGGTAAGACCAATACGCTGATTTTTAGATCGAGCAATCCGTTGGAGATAAAATGATTTTGCTTCTGTGCATATCTCAGCCAAGAAACGAGCAGTAAAGTTTGGTGTTTCTTTAGCAAGAGCAGCAAGTATAGAATTCCTCTCCTCTTTTGATCTAAAAAGAGGTTTTCCTAGTTCTCTACTCATATACTGCGCATGCACATCAAGAATTCCGAAACGGGCAGTCTCCTCGGGAAGCCCAAAATGGATGACTTGGGCAAAACGCTGGGGTTGTAAAAGTTGGGGGTTTATTTTCCCAGGATGGTTTGTTGAGGCAAGAACAAAAAAACCACTCCCTCTTACTCCTGCCATAAGATTCAGTAAAGAGGCGTTTATTGCCTGATCTTCTCTCGCAATATTTTCGATGTCATCTATGTGCAAGACAACAGGAATCTGCGTTTGAGTAAAAACTTCAGAAATTCTAGGCAAGATCAACTTCTTCTCGGGTGGTGCAGCAAGTTCTTGTGCAATGTGCAAAGGGTCAATCGGCAGGAAAAAAACTCCATTATCCTGTTGAAGAAGATATTCTGCAACCAGTGTTTTTCCGGTCCCTGGAACTCCAACAAGAAGGACAGAACCAGGACGTAATTCCATTCCAGAAGCAAGATCTAAATTGGCAAGAGGTAGAATCAATGATCGCTCAATTCGGTCTATCTTATCATCTAAACCATAGATTATATTCTTACCTTTCTTTCTCAGTCCCAAACGATTAAGATCATTGTAGATTTCATACTTGAGCTGCCTATTTTCAATACGTTGATTTTTCCCAAGGACAGAGGCAACTTGGGTTACAAACTCTACAATATCTGTTTGGTAAAGTCCCGCTTCGCGAACCTCAACTAGATATTTTGTCTGGATCTCGCTTCCGTATGGCTTTACTAAACTAGGCTTGAAGAACCACTCCTTATATCCATGATTTCTCAGATAATCAGCCATTGCTTTCTCACCTAAATCTCTATAAATAAAAAGGCCCATGTGAGAACCTGCAACAGGATTAACGAGGTTTGGTCCCATATACCATCCTAAGAATCTTCCTCCTTCTCTCCCTGCCCTATTTCTTCTTGTGAGTAATTGATCAAGCTCTGGGTAACTATAGTCCTCCCAAAACAAATTGGAGATTACTATAGGAAACTGATATGATTATA
>JBBTXK010000056.1:0-14602 GCA_038062315.1 Patescibacteria group bacterium | reverse complement strand
AAAATGCTGTTTTCTTTTTTGCCGATTTCTTTAAGTTTTTTAATCATTTCTAGGGTTGGCATTGGGCCTTTTGGTAAATATCCAATTGTGAAAGGAAGATGAGGAATTTTGTGGATAGTTAACTGAAGTTTGTTTTTTCTAATTACCTTAACTCCGGTTTTTTTTCTAAATTCTCCCCACTCAAAAGTCTGAAGAGGATGAGGTGAAGGATTATTTATATTCATAGCCATTCTATTTTATCTTCTTGTTTATTAAAGGAAGGGAGATTTTGGCTGATAACGCTTTCTGGAAGCTCCATAATGAATCTTGAAACTACGTTTGATGTTCTTTGTCCAAAAAAGAGCCTTCGCCTTGCGTATGTAAGGAAGAGTTTTTGTTTGGCGCGCGTCATGCCAACATAGCAAAGCCGCCGTTCTTCCTCCAACTCATTTTTGTCCATTAGGCTTCTTGAATGAGGAAATAGTCCTTCTTCCATACCAACTATGAAAACTACAGGAAACTCTAGTCCTTTGGCGGCGTGCAATGTCATTAAGGTAACAGCGTTTTTCTTCTCTCCGCTTGTCTTTGGATGATCAGGCATGTATTCTTGCTCAACTAGCGCCACATTTTCCAAAAACTCACCAAGATTTGGAAATTCAATAGCAACAGAGCGAAGCTCTTTTATATTTTCCAGCCTCTGCCTATCTTCCTCGTCCTTTTCATCATACAAAGAAAGATAGTCGGTTGCTTTTAAGACTTGGTCTAAAATTTCTAATGTTGTCATTCTGGCTTGGTGAGAGTCGCTAATAGCGATTGGAGATTCTGGAGTCGTCCTCCACACTTCGTTCAGAGTCCTCCCCAGAATGACGTTTAATTTTTGTTGAAGATCTAAAAATTTCTGAAGTCGTCCCTTTCCCAATTTTTCAACGCGTTTATAAGACACCATATCTTTTGGATTTGCCAAGACTCTAAGATAGGCAATTACATCTTTAATTTCTTTTCTTTCGTAAAACCTTGTACCGCCAATCAAAACATACGGCACCCCTTTATGTAAAAAAACTTCTTCTATTACTCGTGATTGGGCATTTGTTCTATAAAAGACAGCAAAATCAGAGAATTTGACATTTGACCCTTCGATTGACTCAGGGTCACCCTGAGCTTGTCGAATGGGTGACATTTGATTCGGCGATCTCCGAATGATATTTGACATCTCACGGATAATAAATTCTGTTTCATCTTGTTCGTTTCTTGCTTCATAGATTGTTAAATCTTCTCCATTCGGATTCTCCGTCCAAAGCTTTAAGACAGGATGTGTGGTATTTCGTGATATCACTGAGACTGCTGCATCTAAAATTTTTTGAGTTGACCTGTAATTTTGAGAAAGAGAAAATGTCTTTGCATTCTTAAAGTCTTCCTTGAACTTTGTTAAATTTGTAAAATCAGCTCCTCTCCAACTATAGATGCTCTGAGCGAAGTCTCCAACCACGCAAATATTTTTCCATTTGGCTGCCAGCATTTTGGTAAGATAGTATTGGGCATGATTGGTGTCTTGATATTCATCAATAAGAATATAGGAGAAACGATTTTGGTACTTTTTGAGGATGTGAGGGTTTTCCCCAAAAAGCATAACTGTTTTTATCATTAGATCGTCAAAATCGACAGCGTCATTTTCCTTAAGAATGTTTTGGTAAACCCGATAAACTCTCCCTACAACATCCTGAAAGTGTCCTCTGGCATATTTGGGATAGTCCTTCTCTGTTATGAGTTCGTTTTTGGCTGAAGAAATAGTTGCCAAGATAGATGAGGGTTTGTATTCTTTTGTTGAGAGTCCGAGCGTCTTCATGGCATCTTTTACTGCGTCTATTTGATCTTGGGTATCGTAAATGACAAAATGGGGAGGAACTCCAACGTATTTTCCTTCAATTCTAAGTATTCTGGCGCAAAGAGAATGAAAGGTAGATATGATCGGAAGATGGAAGGTAGAAGATGGAAGATGAGAATTGAGAAATTTTTGCACTCTTTCTTTCATTTCATTTGCTGCTTTGTTGGTGAATGTTAGCATCAGCATATTAAAAGGATCAATATTTTTTTCTTTTATCAAATAAATAACCTTGTATGTCAGGACTCTTGTTTTACCAGACCCAGCTCCTGCTAAGATTATCATTGGGCCTTCCGTATTAACGGCTGCCGCTTGCTGTTCTTTATTTAAGTCCTTGAAGATATCTTTATTCATAAGGTATAATGCAGAGTGTTACATTATCATTTTATCATATGACCCTTCGACTTGCTCAGGGTCATATTGAGTTTATCGAATGTATGAAGAGGCTTTTTATTATTGCCAACTGGAAGTCAAATAAGACGATTAAGGATACTAAGAACTGGCTTCACGATTTTAGCAATGGGCTTAGTAACGCACACATCAATTTGGAGGACAAAAAGGTTATCATTGCGCCTCCATTTACCGCACTTGCGCAGGCTAATTATTATTCGGGAAAGTTAAATCTAGCTTTGGGATTTGCTGCCCAAGATGTCTCTATGTTTGAAGAAGGAGCCTATACAGGAGAGGTATCGGGAAGACAGATTAAGGAGCTTGCTAGCTATGTAATTATTGGGCATTCGGAGAGACGAAATGGCCTTGCCGAAAGCGACGAAATAGTTAATAAAAAAGTAGAACAGGCTTTAGAACACGATCTGACTCCGATTTTATGCTTTTCAGATATAAAACAGATTCATAATTCTATCCGCCATGTCGGCGGACATAATTCAAACTGTATTGTTGCCTATGAGCCGCTTTTTGCAATAGGATCAGGCAATCCGGATACTCCGGAAAATGCTGACAAAATGTGTCAGGAAGTAAAAAATATTTTGGGAGAAGTGCCTACTTTATATGGAGGAAGCGTTGATAAAGAAAATGTTAAAAGTTTTACTAATATGTTAAGTATTGATGGCGCGTTGGTTGGAAAAGCTAGTCTTGATCCTTTGGAATTTTCAGGAATTGTTAAGAATGCGTAAAAAGGCAGCTATCATAGGATTGGTAATTGTTGTGGGTTTGATTATTATTATGGCGCAAACCTCAAGGCTATATCCGATCTTGTTTCAAGTTTTATTTAACCAAGACATTGCGCTTAAGAAGGAAAACTCCAATATCAATATCTTGATTTTGGGGACAGGCGGAGGAAAACACGAGGGGCCAGATCTTACAGATACGATAATTTTTGCAAGTATAGATCGGACCAAAAATAGAGTTGCTTTAGTTTCTATTCCAAGAGATTTATGGATTACGGACTTAAATGCGAAGATTAATACTGCCTATTCAAATGCTGAGGCAAAACGAAAAGGTGAGGGGATAATGCTTGCGAATGCAGTTGTTAGAAAAGTAGTCAATCGCACAATTGACTATACGGTAAGAATTGATTTCGATGGCTTTATTGAGACTATAGATATTCTTGGAGGTGTAGATATAAAAGCCCAAAGCGCTTTTGATGATTATAAATATCCGATAACCGGCAAAGAAAACGATCCCTGTGGATATTCGGATGACGATATTAAGGCATTTATTGCAACTTCCTCTTCAGAAATAGATATTCAGGAAAAGTTTTTTTGTAGATATAAGCATTTGCATTTTGACCCAGGGCTTATTCATATGGACGGAGAGACCGCTCTTGAATTTGTCAGGTCAAGACACGCGCAGGGTTCCGACGGAACGGATTTTTCAAGATCCAAAAGACAAGAACAAATGATAAAGGCAGTTATGGATAAAGTTTTTTCGATAAACTTTTTTCTTAACCCCGCAAAGGTAATTAGTGTCTATAATACTTTGCAGGGGAACATAGACACGAATATAAAAGAAGAAGAAATAGATGATTTTATAAAACTTATAAATAAAATGAAGAAAGCCAAGATTAAGAGCGTTGTGTTGGATTATGGAGAAAGAGAGAAAAAAAGGCCTGGTCTTTTGGCAAATCCTCCAATATCAGCTTATCAAAATCAGTGGGTTTTGATTCCAAGGATAGGCCAAAATGATTTTTCAGAGATACACAAATACATTGATTGCGAAATACGAGTCGGCAACTGCCCGATCTCTGAAGATTTTATTGCAAAATAACATCTAGGTTTCTAATGTAGTACGCCGCTTCTCTTGTGTAGCCATGCTGTGAAAATCTTCCTAAGTCATCCTTCAAGAAATTCTTGAGCCCTTCTTGGGTACTTGGAGAAACAAGTTTTAGTAAAGGTTTTGTTGGCTTGGCAAGCAATTCCATGGTGTGATTAAATTGCATTTCGCGTTCTGCTCTTCTCATTCCCTTGCCGTGGAACACGTTCCTAAAACCAAACCTTGAACCTTGGTCCATATCGATCAACCGAGTAAGTAAGGCTTCTTTATCACTGGAGTCTTGGACTACATATCTTTTGTATAGTTCTCTTGCCTGTTTTTTTATACCTTCGTCTTCAATCGCTTTTGTTAATAGCCTAAAGGCTGCACGTTCTCTACTTTTCCACCTGTTGTATAAATCATAATAATCGTCTCTGTTGTGAGTTAGGTCTCCAACCAATATCTCCCCTGCATCATGCAGATAAATCATATGCTCTGCAGTTTCGATATCAACATCAGAAGATAAAGTAGGACAAGCTCTTTTGATATCTGAAAGCACAAAAAACATACCTACCACATGATCCCAATCTGTTTCGTAAATATTGTCTGGCCAGTTACCGTTTTGCCACCGCAGAACCTTATGCGAAGCAGACTCGTATCCTCTTTGTTGTTTTTCTGGAAGGGGTGGTTGGTATCCAAAATATTGCTCTAACATACGCTGACATATTAACAAAAAAGAGGGTTATAGGCAATAAGGGGGTCGTAAATTTGCTAAAGTATATTACTACATAGTGCTATACTTTAGACTTAGAGCTATTTACCACTCTAGGAATTGCAGACTTTTATTTTTTTAAGTCATATACTCTTGTTTCCCCGTTTTCGTAGATAGTGTTTCCTAAGCGTTTGAATTTTTCCTCGTTAAGTTTTGGATACTTTTCTTTTTCCAGATCTCCAAAGAATACAAGCTCCACTTTGTATTTTTTTAATAAGTTTTTTGTCTCTTCCAAATCCTCTGACTCATACATTTTTTGAACTTCAGGAATTCTTGGGGATGGAATATCGTAAGTTCCTCGCCAGAGCCATTCGTGAACGCTCCATCCCAATACTGTTGGAAGTCCTGTATTGGTAGAAACTCTTGCGTAGTCTGTATAAGAATCTCCTTGTGCCTCAAGAATTACTGGTTGGTTTTTGATGTTTTTGTTGATCCACAAAATAGCGTCATAATCAGTTGGATAGAGCGATTTAAGGTATTTTGTTCCGTCAAGTCCATAATATGTTTTTAGATTGCCAAAATATGAATTTATTGCAAGGTAAGGATAAATAAATACTACCAATAACCCAATACTACCAATAATCCAATAACCCAATTTCCAATAAGAAACGGCTCGATTTATGATTAATGATTTATGATTTAAGAATATACGGACAATTATGTATACTGAAGAAAGAGACAGCATAATAAAGGCCTGATAGACAAGTTTAAACATAGTGTTTGCCCGATAATGGGCTGGATAAATGTCTTTTACGTAGATAAATTCGGGGATGATGATGAGGAGAGTTGATATCGCTATAAGAATGAGGATGAATATGTCAGTAGGGTTTAGGGTGTAGGGTTTAGGGTGTAGTTTGGATTTTAGTTTTGAAAATATAAATATAATAAAAGAAATAACCCAGAAATAGAAAAATCCCTAAAGAGTTAATAATTGCCACCAAGGTGAGAGCTGGAAGTGGTTGCCTTCAAAAAGAAATGGAACAATCTCTTCTATTTTTGTTAGGAATTCTGGTGCACATACGATACCAATTCCTGAAGCAAATGGCTTGAAACTTAGAGAAAAAGGGAGTGAAAATAATATGGATCCGATTGTTACAATACTTACATAAAACAACCATCGGCCAATTTTCAATTTAAAATCCTTCAACAAGCTCAGGACAGGTTTTTCAATTTGAAATGAATTTTTAATTTTTAATTTTGAATTTTTAATTTCCATGATTGAAGTTTGACTTTGTTTTATAAAAATAACTAAAAGGATAAGAGCAGCAAGCAAGAAATAAATTATGCCGTCCCATGCGTTAGTCATGTACATTACTGCTAGGATAAATCCTAGCAAAATCGCAAATCGCAAATCGCAAATCGCAAAACTATTGGAGATAAAAGCTTTGAGCTTTGAGTTGTAGTTTTGAGTTTGTAAATCATTGTGGTTATTAAGTCTTAGTAGTAACGAAAATAATAATGCGATAGCGAGAAGTACAAAAGGCATATCTAGAACGTGCGCATGAAGGTCGGAAACAACAAATGAGTATAGAGGGAATTCGTGAATAGTGTTTTCGATAAAGCGAGTTGCATTGGGATACCAGTAGCTATTTGGAAAGGCATTGAAAGAAAATGCTAACTGCCAGAAAGGGACTGGATTTTCATTTACGTAAGGTTTAAAAAATGTATAGATCGTATGAAGGTTGCCAGCAAAAGAAACAATAAAAGCAGTTAGGAGACCTCCAAACATAATTTTGATTTTTGTACCCGATTGAATCGGGGATTGATTTTTGATTTTTTCTATTAGGTTTGATCCTATTGAAAACGCACCTGTAAATGTAAAAGCAAAAATAGTTGCAAGCATTACATTAAAGGTTATATAGGAGGGTATATTTGATAGCTTGGTTAAAACAGCGGTAACTAGATGTCCAAAATAATAGTAATTGATAGATAAAGGGGTAAACCACATATCTGCCGGCGGGAAGTATTCGCTTCGCAAAATTGAATTGATAAATCCAAAGTCCTCATATTTTTCAAGCCCATGGATATCGGGTTGGTGGGCATGGATATAAGACCAAAAGAAAAGAGTTATAAAGAAGATTATTTCTTCAAACAAAAATATTTTCCAGGGAAGACGTCTTTTGTCATTCCCGCGCAAGCGGGAATCTCGATTCCCAGTCAAGCTGGGAATGACAGCTTTGAGATAAGCTCGAAAGATTAGAATGTTAATAATTAAAAAAAATGTAGCGACTAAAATAATAGTTGAAAAAGTAAATGGGAGAATTTTTAGAATCCCAAGCACAAAAACAACATAACTTATTGCAGCCATTCCTAAAATTCTTGCAAAAATATAACCTTTGTCGAAAAAATTGGAGAAGATTTTTGCGGTCAAAGGAAAGAATATTAACCCTATCACAAAAAACGTTATCCACCACCGTAGAACATAGAGTAAGTCTTGATAATTCATTTTAGTAGCTAAGAATATTATTATATCTTAAAACATAAATAATAGTAGTTGATATCTAGATTGACGTAATTTGTTTTGAACTAATGGAAAATTTCCAAATGAGGAAATTTACAATTTTTGGCAATAAGTTTGTAATGGAGAAATAAAGATATCTTTGCCGTGCATCCATTAATTTTTTACGTCTAGCGCAATCTATGTAAGAGGCTTGGCTACCGCATATAATAGATTTCCGATAGGGGTGTGTTTAAATTCGAAATAGGAAAGCTTGTCAGCAAGCGTTGGGCTGATAACTGTAAGAAAGGGTGAAACAAAATTAAGAGTTCCCTGTTTTTCAATAGTGAAACCTGAATTTTCAAGTATTTTCTTCAAGCGATTTGGGGTAAATTTGGTAAGATGTTGTTCTCCCCACAATTTAGGTGAAAGATTAAATATATCCATCAGCTTTTCAAGTATTACCCACGGACTTTTATAGTTTGGTGTTGTTATAAGTAGTTTTCCGTTAGGAGTAAGAATACTTTTGATTTGTTCTAGAACTTTTTTTCCTTCTTCTTCCGAGAAGTGCTCAAGGATTTCTGTCATGATGACTTTCGTAAATTGTTTTCCTTTCAGCTCTAAACGTACGAGATCCATGACACGTGCATTGGCATTGTTAATGTGCTTATTTTCTAGCTGCTTTGTAAGAAACTGGATACAGGCTGGATTGTTGTCAATACCCAGAGCATAGTCTACATGTCCTGCAAATTCGAGTATGACATTTCCTGATCCACAGCCTGCATCAAGCAGCTTGTCATTTTTTTGAAGAAACTGCAGGAAGGAAATTAAATTATGTCTATTTTTGTGCCATTGACCTTGTATGGCTCCTTTTCTATTCAAGGCGTCATATTGGTAGTTTCCAGGTATTGCTTCAAGATTAAGGTGATTATGTCTATTAATCATTGAGGATTATAGCAAGAATTAGTTGAGTATATCATAATTTGCGAGGCCGTATTTGAATAGACTAGTGGGAAATTATTGTTAAAAAAAGTATGGTTAATGATGTTGCCTGTATCATCTTTTAGCTGATTTTTTTTTAAAGACGCATAGCGAATACCGTATTTTTGCGCAATTGTACAAAAACTAGCTTTGTCATTTGTAGCAAGCATGTTTTTTCGATCTACATCACGAGGGAGAGTATTGTATCCTGCTCCCCAGGAGAAATACGGCCAGCCAAATAATATTTTTCTTCCCGCAATCGATTCAGGTGCAAAAATATATATTGAATTGAGAAAAACTGATTCTGGTGGCGTGTTATTTTTAACCCATGCGATATCTGGATTTTTTCTATAATCATCAATCACTATTTTCGAGTCATTATAAATAGGAAAAAAATCAATAATACCTGAAAACACAAGAAGAAATGTGAGAGTTAGCGCTACAGGTTTTATAAATACGCTCTTTTGCCATAATTTGATAATCACATATGAGGATAAAAAACAGCCAAAAATAATAAAATAATTAAAAAATTTGTGATTTGTTGGCATATCAGGAGTAAATTGTAATAAGTTGCCTACAAAAAATAATGAAAGGAAACAAAGGAATAGTTTTTTGTGTTGCCATTTTATTAGAAAAAAAGCAATAGGTATTGTTATAAAATGTAACCCAAGGTTTGCAAACCAATAATTAATAAAATTTACTATCGTAAGATTATTGGCAATCAAATATCCAGGATGAATTCCAATTTTAAAGCTAGAAGACGCTGATTGTAGGTAAAGATATTGGGGGAAAGCTATGATGAGAGCAATTCCTATCATAATAATAGTTGAAAGTCTCAATTTCTTCGAAATAAAAAAGAGACAGCCTAAGATAGTTATCGTCATTAAAATTATTGCAGTATGAAAGAAAAAAGATAATCCTAATAGTATTCCTAAGATAATAGCTCTATTTAGTTGGATATGGGTATTTTTAAGTAGTGGCTTGATGTGGAAATAAATAAGCGCAAGGGAAAACGCATATGCTCCAGCAAGATGCCGTTGATTTGTATACGTGTTAAGATTCCAGAAGACTGCTACGATTTTTCCATCGTAAGGTCCAAAAGAAGGAAAGCTTGTATTATTGATAATTTCGGTAAACATGTTTAGGCCGAATGGGTGGATTCGAAAAAACTCAACAAACGATAAGCTTCCGTTAAAAAGGAATAATAAAACGCTCACTATTCCTACTGCTTTATTTTTGAATAGTGCCGAAGAGAATATATATATCATAAAAACGAGGGATGTAAAAAGAAGAGCGCTTGGTATATTGAGCGCATAATGGAGTGGTATGCCAATTCGTTCAAGTACTCCAACAAATAAATAAAACAAGAAGTGATAGCGGATCGGCTCACCTGGAAAAATAGGATATTCAGGTGGAAAATTATGGCCTAATGAGAATGAACGAATGAGTGGAATATGACTTGCAAAATCGCTCCATGCTTTTGTCGCAATAATCATTGATCCATCTTCATGTGAAAAAGTTGAGAACATGAGCCAGAAACTAAACGCGAGCGAAAAAGATAAAAGTATAGCTTCTATAAGATTTTTCTTGATAAAGGAAAATAAAAGTGTAATCATTAGGAATTAATTCTTAATTGTTATTAGTCTCTCGACTTTTTCTCCAATCTCAATTGCATAATTTGTTCCCCACAAAAACTTACTTCTCGCCGAAGGGTTCCGTCAAGCTTAAGAAGATCAATTAGGAAACGTCCATAGTTACTATACAACATATCTAGCAAGAGATATAAGGGTAATTTTTGGACAACGGTATGTTTGCTGTTGGATTTTTTTTATTATCTTCGAGCACTGGCTAGAACGTGAAGTTGATTATTGTCGTGATAAGAAATTAATGTATAATGAGTTATTGTTCTTTTGGCGACTCAACACATATGAGCAAATATAAGATTCTTGTCACTGGTTCTAGTGGAACAATAGGGACTCGGTTTTTTGAAAAACTCTTGGAACAAGGTTATGAGGCGGTAGGCTTTGATAAAAAGCAAAATCAATGGGATGCTAAGCTTAACAAGCAAACAATAAAGGGTGACTTATTAAGAGAAGATGATCTTAAGAAACTCCCAAAAAATATTGATTTAATCATTCATCTTGCTGCCAACGCTAGGGTATATAATTCAGTGCTTAATCCGATCCTTGCCTTGGAGAATATAATGATGACACATCATATCTTAGAATTTGCAAGAAAGAAGAACATCCCTCGCTTTATTTTATCAAGCAGTAGAGAAGTATATGGCAATAGAGAAGAGAGCATTTCCTCTGAAGATGAAGTAAATATCCGCCTTAGTGAAAGCCCATATTCGGCAATGAAGATAGGGGCAGAAGCTCTCGTTTATGCATATAGGAAATGCTTTGGTATACAGAATATTATTCTAAGGTTCTCCAATGTCTATGGAAGGTACGATATAAGTGATCGCTTAATCCCCCTCTTGATAGAAAAGATGAGAAAGGATCAAGATGTGTTCATTTATGGCAAGGAGAAAGTGCTTGATTTTACATACATTGATGACTGCATAAGTGGACTTATAAAGACCGTAGAACACTTTTCTCAAGTACAGAATAATGTACTAAATATCGCAAGCGGAGAAGGGCATACGCTTATTGAGGTAGCAAGGCTAGTAAGAGAGATTCTTGGAAGCAAAAGTAGAATCATTATCAAGGCAAACAGAAAAGGAGAGGTGGTACAATTTATTGCGGACATCTCAAGAGCAAAAAGCTTTCTTGGATATGAGCCAAAATATTCGATTCAAGTGGGGTTAGAGGAGGCCGTTAAATGGTATTTAAGCTATTTTCAAAATATAGAAAAATAAACATATGAAGAAAAAAGTATCAGTAGTAGTGCCTACCATAAGAGAGGAGTCTATCAAGAAATTTCTCAAAGAATGGGAGGAAGAATTTTTTGGAAACAGAGAATTTAGCGTACATCTTATCATTATAGAAGATAATCCAATCAAGCAGTTTAGAATTAAAGAGAGTGAATCCATTGTGCACTATACTTGGCAGGATATCGAGGAGGACCTTGGAAAAGACTCTTGGATCATTCCCAGACGCAGTGATTGCATAAGGAGTTATGGATACTGGAAGGCTTGGTTGCAGAAGCCCGACATGATTGTTACTTTGGATGACGATTGTTATCCTCTTGTCCATTATTACCACGAACGGCAAGATTCAGTGTGGCATCAAGGATTTATCAAGACCCATTGGGAGAGAATAACAAATGGCGTAATTTCTCCCCATGATTTTTGGGTAACGACTATCAAGCATGAAAGACCGCGAGGACTCCCTTACTTAAAAAGATCTAAAGAGGTGCATACTATCAATGTTGTGCTTAATCACGGCTTATGGTATAACATCCCAGATTTTGACGCAAGGACGCAACTTGGACTTACAAAAACTGACGGTATCACTGGCTTTGAGATTAACCAGATAATTCCCAAAGATACCTATTATCCGATGTGCGGAATGAACTTGGCATGGAAATCTAGCGCTACTCCTGCTTTGTATTTTTTGCTCATGGGTCAAAAAAATAACAGTGAATCTTGGGGCTTTGATAGGTTTGGTGATATATGGGCAGGTATTATATTCAAAAAAATTGCGGATCACCTCGGATACGCAATTGCGTCAGGGTATCCGATAATTTGGCATGCTAGAGCAAGTAACGTGTTTGCTAATCTAAAAAAGGAGGCTTCAGGGATAGAAGCAAACGAAACCTTCTGGGAAGTTATCGATGAAATCAAGTTGAAGGGACAAAACTTTCAAGAATGCTACTTGGAAATAGCCTCTAAGTTATCCATGAAGAGTGCTTATTGGGATACGCTCAAAAGGGCAATGAAGATATGGGTAAATCTTTTCACATGATCATTCCATGAAGTCGGTAATTCCTGTCTCACAAGAACCTTTCTCGCTTTCAGTTGTTATGCCAGTGCATAATGAGGAAGAGGTTATTGAAAAAGTAGTTCGTAATTTCTGTGACGCAATTTTAAGTAGATTCAAAAAGAAAGAATTCATCCTGGTTGATGACCGTAGCACCGATGCTACACCCTTAGTCCTCAGACGTCTTAAGAGCAAATACCCGTACATTCGAGTACTCACCAATTCATCCAACCAAGGACATGGCCCATCGCTTATGCGAGCCTATCACGAAGCAAAGGGTGAGTATATTTTTCACTGCGACAGCGATAACCAATTTATAGCTGAAGATTTTTGGTTGATATGGAGAAAGCTTAAGGATAGTAAATTAGAGTTAGTCATGGGGTATCGAAAACAGAGAAATGATCCTATATACCGAATACTGATGTCAAATGCTCTTAGACTCTTTAATTTTGTTCTCTTTGGTTTTTCGTGCCGTGATATCAACGCTCCCTTTAAGCTCTATACTCACTCCTCTCTTAAAAAGGTTCTTTTTGTTGTGCCTAGGAATGCATTTGTCCCTACAATATTAATGGTAGTTGCCGCTCACGCATACAGTATGCGCATTGGCGAAGTGGCCATACGTCATCTTCCTCGTTTAACTGGTAAATCATTCATTCGAAACTGGAGGACTATCACCTTTTGCATCAAAGCAGCTATAGAGCTTATTCAATTTAAAAGACAACTGCAATTTTCATAAAGACGCTTTAGAGCGAGTCAGTAGGAATAATACTGCGCCTACTGCAGTTATGAAAATCGCGGCAATACCTATGAATAAAATATTTGGATCTCCGGTTGGCGGAATTTGCTTTAATAAAGTAAGATCTGGTGTTGGAGTTGGTGTAGGGGCAGCAGTTGGAGTAATTGTCGGAGAAGGAGTAGGGGTTAAATTTTCCGCTGCATAAACAACAAAAGATTGAGTTATGGTTTTAACTATACCAAACGCGTCTTTTGTTTGAACAGTTATGGTATGAGGACCAGGAGTTAGATTTGTTTGCGGATTAAATACCCAATCCCCTTTGCTATCTGCTGTGATTTGTGCAGTTATTGCATGCGAAGAATTAATAGTGATCTTAACTTTTTCATTTGGCAGTGATGTTCCGCGGAATTGCGGCTTAGAGTCTTTAAAACTCTGATCTTTTTTTGGAACTAAAATCACTGGAGTAATTGAAGCTGTATTTTTCGAAAGAGAAGGAGAGGGAAGTATTTCCTGAAATCCGCCAATCCCGCCTGCGGGCGAGGTGATTGGGACGCTATTTTCTGTAGTAAAATCGTAGTTGTTGGAAAGAGTTATTGTCGGAAGAGGATTTGTTTGGCCATACGAAGCCAACACTCGTGAAGAGAAAGGATCACTAACAAACGTTATCTTCAAATTAGAATTTTTATCAAGATTAGAGTAAGAAGATAGATCTTCTGAGCGAAGAGAGCCTAGGATAAAAGTAAAACTCCCATCTTTTCTAACTGAGGTAGATAAGGTTTGCGCTCCTAGAATTGTAAGATACGCAACTGTCTCCTTGGGAATACTTCCGTCTGGAAGGATGACTTTGCCAGTTATAGGAAGTTGTCCCAAAGGAGGGGTCGGAATACTAGGGCCTGTTACTGCTTCAAAAGGAACGTTATTTTTTAGAAATGTGGTTTGACCAGAATTAATTACAAAATAATACTTGGTATTCGCAGTCAAATTTTTTAATGTGGTGATGTGTATTGCGTGAGGCGAGACTGCGCCTTTTTCGCTATCAATATCTTCTATTTCCGTAAATCTCATGTTTGTATCTTTGCCAAAACTCACTGTACTTGCTACATTTGTTCGAGTTTCGTAAGAAAGGACAAGGGATGTGTCGGTGACATTGGTTATAGTTATATTTTGAGGATCCTCTATAGTTATGGCACTTCCTCTAAAAATAGTTTGATTCTTAATGAAAATTGAAGTTAAAATTACACTTCCTGCTATAAGACCAATGCCAAGAAGCGTTGGAATGCGCTTGTCCCATAGCCTACTGATCATGGTGTGATTCTTCCTCCTTGGGTTGAAGACTCCCGGCTAGTAAGGCTTGAAGATGGAGAAGATGTTGGAATTTTGGTAGGAACCGAAGTAGGCAAGTTTTCTAACTCAAATGCTGGAGTAATTTTTTCTCTTTTTCTAAGATTGTCAATAACACCGATATTAAAAAAGGGATCAATAGGAAGGATATCCTGACTCGTATGCTGAGATATAGTTGATTTATTTAGATTGTGGTAGATGTTTCCTGCTACCCAGACTAAAACAAAGATAAATATAAGGACTATGATTATAAATAGTTGTTTTTGTTTCATATTTCGATTTCCTCAATATGATCTCTTCGAGCCTGAGCCGATTCGGTCTGAGCCTCACGGTCGAAGACCTC
>JBBTXK010000055.1:0-7991 GCA_038062315.1 Patescibacteria group bacterium | reverse complement strand
TTGCAAGTAGGAATTGGTATTGATAAAAAGGCAAAGCTAAAAAATTCCCCATTATTCTTAAGAGAAGTTAGGATTGATGAGGAGACAAATCTTCCCCAAGTAGGAAGCTCGCTTAAGGCTACAGAAATTTTTAAGCATGGAGATATAGTTGATGTTACTGGAATATCTAAAGGAAAGGGTTACGCGGGGGTTGTTAAAAGACACCATTTTAAGGGAGGGCCAAAAACTCACGGGCAATCGGATAGACAAAGAGCTCCTGGTGCAATTGGATCAACCACAACTCCGGGAAGAGTTTATAGAGGCAAAAGAATGGCAGGCCGCATGGGACATGATAGAGTAACAGTTAAAAATTTACAGGTGGTTCAAGTTGACGATAGCTACATCTTAGTCAAAGGATTGGTTCCTGGTGGTAGAAATACTCTTCTAACGTTAACAAAAGTTGGAGAAAATAAGAAGTTTATTCCCCTTTTTAAGGAAGTATCAAAAGAAGAAAAAGTATCAGAGGTATCAAAAGGAGAGAAGAAAGTAGAGAAAGGAGAAAACAGTGTCAGTAAATAAGTCAAAACTTCCGCCTTCGCCAAGGCTTCGGCCTTCGGCTCGACGAAGTCAGCCTACGGCCAGACGAAGTCGGCGGACAAGCAAAACTCAAAAACTTGGTAATGATGATGCTGGGAAGACTCTTAAGGCAAGCGTTAAAAGTGCTAAAGCAGAGGCTAGTATTCCGATTAAGACACCAGCGAAAAAGCCTGGTTTGGTTGTTGATGTTTTTGATGTCAAAGGAAAAGCAGTAGGGAAAGTTACTTTGCCTTCGGAAATATTTGGCGCGAAAATAAACAAAGAACTTTTGTCGCAGGCTGTAAGAGTATATTTGGCTAATCAGAGGATGGGAACTGCTAAGACAAAAGACAGGGGAGAAGTCCATGGTACAACTAGGAAGGTCTGGCAGCAAAAAGGCACTGGGCGAGCCCGTCATGGCTCAAGAAGAGCCCCTATTTTTGTTCATGGGGGCGTTGCATTTGGTCCCCGGCCTCATGATTTCTCTTTGAAACTTTCGAAGAAAATGAAAACTCGTGCTCTTTTCTCAGCACTTTCTTCAAAAGTGAAAGACAGAGAATTAAAAATAGTAACTGGGCTTGAGAAATTAGCGCCCAAGACAAAGATAATGGCTAGAGTTTTGGAAGATCTAGGAATAGGGAACAAAAAGATCGTTCTGGTAACGCCGACAACAGAAAGCAGTAATTTTGATAATATTTATAGATCGGCAAGAAATATTGAGGGAGTACGTATTTTAAATTCCAATATGCTTAACGCTTACAAAGTTTTAGATAACAAATTAATAATTCTCATGAGGGATGCAATAGGTTCTATAAAAAACAATTTCTTAAGGGAGAGATAATTATGGATATAAGAGATATTATTGTAGCACCAATTATAACAGAGAAATCAATGCAGGATGCTGCCAAAGGCAGATTTACTTTCAAGGTTGTCAGAGATGCGGATAAAAACCTTATTAAAAGAGCAGTCGAAGAAAAATTTAAAGTAAATGTACTTCAAACCTTGGTAAGCGTTATTAAAGGAAAAAGAAAAAGAGTTGGAATAAGAAGAATGGAGATAAAAGAACCTGCCTGGAAAAAGGCGATAGTTTTGTTAGCGAAAGATCAAAAAATAGGTTTGTTTGATGCGGGAGGAAAGACATGAGCAAATTAAAATTCATAAAAAAGAAAAATTCGGGCAGGGATGCAAGCGGAAAAGTAGCTGTTAGACATCAAGGTGGGGAACACAAGCGATTTATGCGCGTTATTGATTTTACACGAAGAAAGCTAGGGATTACAGGAAGAGTTGTCTCTGTAGAATACGATCCAAACAGAACCACTGAGATTGCGTTGATTCAATATGCTGATGGAGAAAAGAGATATATTCTTCGGCCGATTGGACTTGACATTGGGGGAGAAGTAAAATCTGGTGAAAATATTGATATTCAAGTCGGCAACGCGTTGCCGTTAAAAGCCATCCCAGTTGGAACATTTGTTCACAATATTGAATTAGCGCCAGGCCGGGGAGGGAAATTGGCAAGGGGGGCTGGGACAGGAGCTATCGTTTCGGGAAAAGAAGGAGATTTTGTTAACCTAAAGCTTCCTTCGGGCGAATTAAGAAAAATAAGTAGTAATTGCTTTGCCACTGTTGGATCTTTGGGAAATGTGGATTGGAAGAACGAAGTCTTGGGTAAAGCAGGACGGAGTAGACACATGGGTATAAGGCCTACGGTTCGCGGCGTTGCACAGAATCCAAGATCGCATCCTCATGGGGGAGGAGAAGGAAGAAGCGGGATTGGAATGTCAACACCAAAAACCTATGCGGGAAAATCTGCTGTTGGAAAGACAAGAAAAAAGAAAAAATATTCTGATAAGTATATATTGCAAAGGAGGAAGAAATAAGTTCAAAGTCAAAAGTCAAAAGTTGAGGTGTTGCTTCGCAACAATTTATAAATAAAAATACCTTAATTTTTAATTTTAAATTTTGAATTTGAGTGACTGAAAGGAACGATTATGAGCAGAAGTACTAAAAAAGGGCCGTTTATAGATCCAAAACTTCAAAAAAAGGTTATGAAGCAAAAGCAGATGGGAGATAAATCTCCTATCAAAACATGGGCTAGAGCGTCTCAAATTCCGCCTGAATTTGTAGGCCATACACTTGCGATTCACAATGGAAAGGTATTTGTCAATGTTTTCATACAGGAAGCTATGGTTGGACACAGAGTTGGAGAGTTTGCGCCGACAAGAACATTTAGAAGTCATGGTAGAGTTGTAGCAAGGGAGATTAGTAAGACTTAAAAATAGTGTCATTCCGAACTTGTCCGTCTAGGCGGATAAATTCAGGATGACAAAAGGAGAAATTATGGAAATTGTAGCTATTAGTCGGGGAGTCAGAACAAGTCCTAGAAAAATAAGATTAGTTGCAGATAGCATACGAAATCTTTCTTTAAGACAAGCTCTTAATACTTTGAGTCTAATTCAAAAAATAGGGGCGACTTCCCTTTACGACGTATTACAAAGTGGTTTGCACAACGCAATAAATAACGCCAAAAAGAAAGAAGAGGACCTTTTTGTTAAAAGCATAGAGGTTTTTGAAGGCCCGTCTCTTAAAAGATTTCATTTTTCAACAAGAGGAAGAGTGCATCCATATAAAAAAAGAAGCAGCCACATAAAAATAGTATTGGAGGAAAAACAATTAAAAGTTCAAAATGTAAAGTTAAAAGTTTAAATAAGGAATATAATAAATACCTTAATTTTAAATTTTGAATTTGAGCGACTGAAAAGGAACGATTATGGGACAGAAAATTAATCCAAGAATTTTAAGATTGGGGACAATTTATAATTGGAGCAGTCGTTGGTTTGACGATAAAAGATACAAGGATACTCTTCTTGAGGATTACAAGATAAGACGTGCTCTTATGGAAAAACTATCAAATGCTGGAGTATCTGAGATTGAGGTTGAAAGATCGATTAATAGTTTGAGTTTAACCGTATATGTCTCAAGACCGGGCATGGTTATTGGCAGGGGAGGATCAGGACTAGAAGATATGAAAGATTATTTATATAAACTTTTAAATATTAAAAAAAATGCAAAATCCGCGCCAAAGATAGATATTCGAATAGAGCAAATAAAAGAACCAAATCTAGATGCATACTTAGTTGCGAAAGGCATTTCGGATCAGTTAGTAAAACGGCTTCCGCATAGAAGGGTTATGGCTCAGGCAATTGAAAGAGTAATGGGAGGAGGCGCAAAAGGAGTAAGAATCATAATCTCAGGAAGAGTGGGTGGCGCAGAAATAGGAAGAAAGGAAAAACTTCAGTTTGGCACCGTTCCTTTGTCAACCATTAGAGAAAGAATAAATTTTTCAAGTGTTCCTGCCTTAACAAAAAAAGGGTATATAGGAGTAAAGGTTTGGATAAATAGAGGAGAGAAATAATAAATTGACCTAATTAATCTAATTGATCTAATTTCTAAGTAGGAATAATTTTAGAAATTAGAAATTAGGAATTAGTAATTAGAAATTTTAAAGTTATGTTGGTTCCAAAAAGAGCAAAATATAAAAAACAGCAAAAAGGAAGAGTCCGAGGAAATGCTCACAAAGGCGTTAAGATTTCTTTTGGTGAATTCGGTCTTTTGACAGAAGACAGAGGATTAATTACGAGTAGGCAAATAGAGGCTGCAAGAAGGGCAATAACTCATTATACTCAAAGAGGAGGAAGACTTTGGATAAGGATTTTTCCTCATAAGCCAATTACAAAAAAGCCTGCAGAAACAAGGATGGGCGGAGGAAAAGGAGATGTGTTCGAGTTTGTTGCCCCAGTTAAACCTGGGAGAATGTTATTTGAGATGGGCGGAGTTACAAAAGATATTGCATTTTCTGCATTAAGGCTAGCATCGCACAAGCTGAACGTAAAAACAAGAATTGTTGTCAAAGAAGAGTATAATATCTAAGAAAAGTGAGAAGAGAGAATCTATGAAGACGAAAGATAAAAAGGAATTGCATCTTAAAAGCTTAAAAGAGCTTAAAGAGCAAGTCGCGGTCGCTAAAGATTTGATTTCAAATTTAAAGCTTGACATGACGCAAAAGAAGCTTAAGAATACAAGGCAAATCTTTATAAAAAGGAAAGAAGTAGCACAAATGTCAACTATTATAAGGATAAAAGAGTTGGCGCAGAAATCTTAGAGTTAAAAATATGAAAAAAATACATGATGGTTTAGTTGTCTCGCTTAATATGCAAAAAACAGCGGTTGTTAATGTTACAAGAAGAAGTCCTCATCCATTGTATAAAAAACTTATTAAGAGAGATAAGAAAGTAAAAGTTGAGATAGGGAATTTTCTTCCTTCTATAGGAGATAGAGTAAAAATTGTTGAGGTTAGGCCAATATCGGCTACTAAACATTTTAAAATTTTGGAGGTAATAAAAAATGATTCAGCATAGAACAATGCTTACAGTTGCAGATAATTCAGGGGCGAAAACACTTATGGTTATTCATATTTTTGGAGGGTCGAAAAGACGATATGGATATGTTGGAGATGTGCTTAACTGTGTAGTTAGGGGAGCAGAAAGTGTTGGTCAGGTTAAAGACAGTCAAATAGTAAAAGTGGTTCTTGTTAGAACCAGAAAAGAAAAAAGAAGATCCGATGGATCTTATATTAGATTCTCTGATAACGCAGGAGTTTTGATTGATAATCTTACCGACAAAAATCCAACTGGGACAAGAATATTTGGTCCTATTGCTAGAGAAGTTAAAGATAAAGGTTTCTCAAAGATTGCGAGTATGGCTATCGAGGTTATTTAAAAGTCTATGAAATTAAGAAAGGGAGACAGTGTGAAAGTAGTTTTGGGAAAAGACAAAGGTAAATTATCTAAGGTAGAGAAAGTTTTTTCGAAGACGGGAAAGATACTTATTGCAGGAGCAAATCAATATAAAAGACATCAAAAGGGGAGATCTCAGGGTCAGCGTTCGGAGATAATAACAATTACGAAGCCTTTGCCTTTGGAAAATGTTGTGCTTATTTGCCCGCACTGCAAATTGCAAACACGTGTTGGATATAAATTTAACAAAAATAACAAAAAGATTAGAATCTGTAGGAAATGTAATAGGGAGATTTGATTTAAAACTTATCATGGACGGATTAAGAGATAAATTTAAAAAACAAATTGCGAAAGATTTACAGAAAACACTAGGCCTTAAAAATCCGGAGGCAGTTCCTAGTATTACAAAAATAGTTGTTAATATGGGAGTAAAAGACGTGCTTTTAGATAAGAAGAATTTGGATAAGGGAAGTGCGATTCTAGCCCAAATCACAGGGCAAAAGCCCAAGTGGACTTCTGCCAAAAAATCTATATCGACTTTTAAATTAAGAGAAGGGGATAGAATAGGACTCGCGGTTACATTAAGAGGCAAAAGGATGTATGATTTTTTCGAAAGATTGACCAATATTGTCTTGCCAAGACTTCGAGACTTTCACGGTTTAAATAAAAACAGTTTTGATGGACGCGGAAACTATTCGATAGGGTTTTCTGAAAGTACAGTTTTCCCAGAAATAGATCCTGGAAAAATTGATCAGACAACTGCCAGACAAGGACTTGAGGTGAGTATTGTTACAAATTGTTCAAATGATAAGGAGGGATTTGCATTGCTTAAGGCGCTGGGAATGCCATTTGAGAAAGTTAAAAGTTAAAAATTAAAAGTCAAAAGTTGAGGTGTTAATTTTTGAATTTTGAATTTTGAATTTTTAATTTGAGCGAAGGAGTGAGCGATTATGGCTAAAGTATCAAATATTGTAAAAATGCTAAAAAAGCAAAAATATAAGGTTAGAAGCAAAAATATTTGCAATCTTTGTGGCAGATCTAGATCTTATATGAGAAAATTTGGTCTATGCAGGCTATGTTTTAGAGATCTTGCTCTGAAGGGACAGCTGCCTGGAGTAGTTAAATCAAGCTGGTAGTTTAGAGTAGAGTTAAATAATATGAATCATAGAGTTTCTGACTTAATAATAAGAATTAAAAATGCCTCAAGGGCTCGCAGGAAAGAGATAGTCATAGATAATTTAAATATCAACAAGGCAATTTGCAGGGTTTTGGTAAAGGCGGGATTTTTGGAGGGGGCAGAAAGCATCACAAGAGACGGAAAAAAGTTTTTGTCTGCCAAGATTAGGTATGAAAAAAGAAACCCAGTTTTAAATGATGTTTTGGTTGTTTCTAGACCTTCTCTTAGGATATATGCTAGGGCAGAAGATGTGCCTGCAATTCAAATGCGTGGAAAGACAACTGTAGTTCTTTCAACTAATCAAGGCATTATGACAGGGGCAGATGCAATGAAGAAAAAAATCGGAGGAGAGGTTCTTTTTAAGATATGGTAGAAATAAGTTTGAGTTTTTAAATTTATGTCAAAGCTTGCAAAAATCCCAGTTATAATAAAAAAGGGTGTTAATGTAGAAATCGTAAATAACGCTATTGGAGTAAGCGGACCTAAAGGCAGTATTGCTTTTAGCTTGCCAACTGGGGTTGATGTCAAAATCGTGGATGGTCGCGGCATGGTATCTCTTAAAGATAAAAATAACAAAAATTTAAAACCACTACTTGGTTTGACAAGGGCAATGTTGGCCAATATGGTTACTGGAGTAGATACGGGATTTGATAGAAAGCTTGAATTATCAGGGGTTGGATATAGAGCGCAGGTTTCAGGCCAGGATCTTTTGTTAACTCTTGGGTTTTCTCATCCTGTTAAGGTCATGGCTATGCCCGGAATAAGCTTTTCAGTTGCAGACAATATTATAACTGTTTCTGGAATAGACAAGAATCTTGTTGGAAATATGGCTGCAAGAATTAGAGCAATACGCCCCCCAGAACCCTATAAAGGCAAAGGAATAAGGTATAGTGGTGAAAAGATAAGAAGGAAAGCCGGGAAGGCGGCAAAAACATTGGGAGCAACAAAGTAATTTTAAATTTTCAATTTGAAATTTTAAATGGAGACTAAGTTTTTAAAATTCAATAAAAATTGTAAATTTAAAATTAAAAATTAGAATATGAATAAAAAAGATAGAAAATTACAACGAAGAATTAGGGTTAGATCAAAAGTGAAAGGGACAAAAGACCGTCTGAGGCTTTCTGTTTTTAAGTCAAATCGTTTTATCTACGCCCAATTGATAGACGATGAAGCTAGGAAGACAATAATCGGATTGTCAGAAAAACATCTCTTGGATAAAGTAGGCAAAAAAAAGATTGAGTTGGCAAAAGCTGTGGGGGCATTATTGGCAAAGAAAGCAATAGAAAAGAAGATAAAAAAAGTTGTATTTGATCGGGGAGGTAATGCTTATCATGGTAGAATTAGTGCAGTTGCGGATGGCGCCCGGGAAGGAGGATTGGAATTTTGATGAATGACTCTAGATTTTCAAAAGAGAAAAGCGCAGATGGATTTGAAGAGAAAATAGTTCAGGTTAACAGAGTTTC
>JBBTXK010000054.1:5686-8410 GCA_038062315.1 Patescibacteria group bacterium | reverse complement strand
CATGGAGAAGATTTAAATTTGGTAGGGATGACATTTCTATTTTAAAATGACAGGGAGATTTTTAATTCTGCCCAGCTGAGCTGCGTTGGCAGGAATTTGTCAGCTAACTGTCAAGATAATCTAAAAAGATTAATGTAGGATATATTTTATTATGAGTAAAGAAATGCGTCTACACGTAGTAGACTACAAAGAAATTTTTGCGGGAGTTCCTCCCTCAAAAAGTGCAGCACAGTTAGTTAGAAGTGCCTATGAACTAGGACTCGATCCTACAGGTATCACCATGCGTGCAGGACAAATTGCCACTAGTGAAGGAAGGAATAAAGTAGGAGGGTTTGGAGGCGCTGCCAGAGTACTAGATCAACTAAGAGAAGTTGTTGTAAGTCAAAGATGGCAACTCGACAAAAGAAATCCTAACGGTTATAAATAAGACTGCTTGATATCTTTAACTTTCAACTGCAGCCTTTCATTTCCGTTCCAAGAATCTTCATCAATCGTATAAACTACGTCAACTTTGTCTCCGACATGGAACTCGTTTGCCCGCTCTCCCATCCCAAACGCAATTCCCTGAATTCTGAATTCTGAATTTTGAATTATGAATTGCAACTTGACATGCTTTCCATCTCTCCCCACTAACCTCATATTTCCAATCATGACACCTCTACTCACAAATGTCGGCTCTGGATTTCCCATGCCAAAAGGGGCAAGTTTTTGAATCTCCTGATATAGCTCTGAATCAACTACTGATAAGGGTAACTCGCAGTCAATTCTAAGACCCCGAGTAAGTTTGTCCTCATCAAGAAGCTTCAGAGCCTTGTCCTCCAAAGTCTTTTGCAAAAGAGTTAATTTGGCTGTCTCAACTGTAAAACCCGCCGCCATCGGATGCCCTCCGGCATCAACCAGTAGTTCCGAAGCGCCGCGTATAAACTCAATAATGTTAAACCCTGTGACCGATCGGGCAGAAGCCTTGCTGTATTTTTCTCCGATGGAAACAACAATCGCTGGCTTATAAAACTCCTCGACCAACTTCCCCGCCACCAGCCCAATTACCCCTTGCTGATATGATGAATCCGCAATGAACAATAATTTTTGACTTTTGAGTTGCAATTTTGATCCGTCAGCTGACGGATGAATTTTGAATTTTGAATTTTCAAACGTAGCTAAAGTCAACTCTTGTCTTTCTCTGTTCGTCCTACCCAATATCTGCGCAAGCATTTCTGCTCTTTCTCTATTTTTGGTGCACAAAAGTCGTAAGCTATCCATCGCATATTCTAGCCTTCCCATGGCATTAAGTCTTGGCGCAATAATGTGTCCTATTTCATAGACCCCAATTGCCAATTGCTCTAGCCCCGCTTCTTTAAATAATTCCAAAAGCCCAATCCGCTTTGTCTGCCGTAACTTTTCAAGGCCCAACTTAACAAACGTTCTATTGGCTCCAACAAGCGGCACCAAATCCGCAATTGTCGCCAATGCCACTAATTCTAAATGATTTTCTTTTTCGCTGTCATGCTGAACTCTCCTATTATTGTCACCCTGAACTTGTTTCAGGGTCTCGTTCTTTGGGACATTGGATAACATCCACGCCACCCCAGCTCCGCACAACTTCGTTGTGTGAACTATCGCGAAAGCCTCGGGCAGATTTTTAGATGGAACATGATGATCGATGATAATAACGTCAATTCTTTGTTTATTTGCAAACTCCACCGCGGCGTTAGCAACAATCCCATTATCAACAGTAATTATCAATTTTACATTTGAGATTTGAGATTTGAGATTTGAGATTCCTTTCGAAGAAAGGCCATATCCCTCTTCTATTCTATGTGGTATATAAGGCATTACATCTGCTCCCAGACTATTAAGCGTCTCCCAAAGAATCGCAGTCCCGCAAATTCCATCCACATCGTAATCACCAAATACGACAATTTTTTCCTTGCTCTTTATTGCTTTTTGAATTCTATTAATTGCTTTTCGAAGCTGTTTTTTATCGATACCAACACTTTCAATAGTCACGTCTTCAAGTTTAGGGTCTAAAAATTCATTAATTCCTCTTTTAGTCTTTATCCCACGATTAATAAGAAGAACTTTAATCAAGTCCTTAGTGTCAAATCCCGATTCCTTAATTTTGAATTTTGAATTTTGAATTTTGAATTTCACGCTGTGTTATACTATAACAGATATGGCTAAAAATATTCCACAAGAAATTTTAGAGATTTATGAAAAATTCAGAAGCGCAAAACTTGAAGCTTATTTGGTTGGAGGATGTATAAGAAATCTCCTATTGCAAAAGGACGTAAAGGATTGGGATTTTACAACAAATGCAACTCCGGAACAAATATTAAAGTTATTTCCTAACGGATTTTACGATAACAAATTTGGCACAGTTGGCGTTCCAGTTAATATTAATAAAACAAAACTAGTAATCGAAATAACAACATTCCGAACTGAGCACGGATACTCTGATAGAAGACGCCCAGACAAAGTAGAATGGGGGCAAACCATTGAAGAAGATCTCGCCCGCCGTGACTTCACTATTAACGCAATCGCCCTACACCCTAAACCCTACCCCCTACCCCCTAAAATAATTGATCCCTTCGACGGACAAAAAGATATTAAAGATAAAATTATCCGAGCGGTTGGTGATCCAAAGAAAAGATTCAAAGAAGACGCGCTAAGACTCATTCGGGCAATAAGAATCGCAACTGAATACGGTTTTTCTATAGAGACAAA
>JBBTXK010000054.1:0-5676 GCA_038062315.1 Patescibacteria group bacterium | reverse complement strand
TCGAATGCAGTATAAAAGTGTATAACCCCGAAACAAAAACATGGGAAGAAATTATTTCCGATGCCCATCTTATTAAAGAAGTTTCTTCAGAACGGGTAAGAGTTGAGTTCTTAAGAATCTTAGCCAGTCAACGTGCATATGACGGAACAATGCTATTAAAAAATTCTGATCTTCTAAAATACATTCTTCCAGAGCTCTTAGAAGGAGTTAATATTTCGCAAGTTCGTCCCGGCAGACACCATGTGTCTGACGTCTTCACACACAACATCCTCTCTTTAAAATTCTGCCCATCAGCTGATCCAATAGTTCGTTTTGCAACTCTTTTACATGATATTGGAAAACCAAGGGTTGAAAAAAGGGATGAACGTGGTCTTGTAATATTTCACAATCACGAAATAGTCGGAGCAAGAATAGTTCGCGAAATATGTGATAGATTAAGATTCCCAAGAAAAGATCGCGACAAAATTGTCAATCTTATCCGCTGGCATATGTTTACGGTTGATGAAAAAATAACAGATGCCGCTGTCCGAAGATTTATTCGAAGAGTTGGTGTTGAAAATGTAAAAGACATGATGGATCTTCGAATCGGCGATAGATTAGGCGGAGGAACGCAAACTGCAGAAAGCTGGAGATTAAAATTATTCAAAAAAAGAATCGAGAATCAACTAAAACCAGCGCCTTTTTCTATAAATGATTTGGCAATTGATGGGCACGACGTTATGAAGGAATTAAACATAAAACCTGGTCCAAAAGTCGGCGAAATTCTCCAAAAAATTTTTGAAGAAGTCGACGAGGATTTATCGAAAAACAAAAAAGAATATTTGCTGAAAAGAATAAAAGAAATAGAAAAATAAAATCGTGGAAGGATATAAATTTCTTACAACATATATTTTAGCAACAATTGTTTATGATCTAACAGTACAATTTTGTAAGCGCTTTTTGGATAGAAAATCACGCACCGTTGATCAGATGGAACAGGGAGCAAGATCTGGCAAGCAAAACATTGCCGAAGGATATACTATGCAAAGTCTTGAAGGTTACATAAGACTTACTGGAGTAGCAGAAGGCTCTATCAAAGAGCTTGCAGCCGACTACGAAGATTTCTTGCGACAAAGAAATCTAGCTATTTGGCCAAAAGATGATCCTAGAGTTAGGAAGTTTAGGGCTTTTAGGGCGATTTGGGTAGAGCCTAACATCCCCAACACCCCTAACCTCCCCACCGACCCCGAAGAAGCGGCCAACATGCTGTTGACCCTCTGCCAAATGCAATCTTTTTTGCTAGCAAGACAAATTGCTGCGCTAAAAGAAAAATTTATAAAAGAAGGCGGATTTAGGGAAAAGCTTTTTAAAGAAAGAATTACGTTCAAAAGAAATCAGAGATAATATAGTTATGACAAAGATGTTATAATGCTTTCTTGTTAAAACAGAAACTTCAAGAAGAATTAAAGCAATCAATACTTGACAGATTGTACAATTTTTTGTACTATATTCTTATATGATGACTTTGGGCATTTCACAAGTTAGGCAAAATCTTCCTAAATTAATTGACGAGATCGATGCTCGGTTTGAACGGCTTTTTATTACCAAAGGTGGAAAAGCAAAAGATGTTCTTATGTATGCTGAAGAGTTTGAGAGCTTGGCGGAAACAATTGCATCTTATGAAGATCCCGAAACAATGAAAGTAATTAGGGAAGTAGGAAACATGAATATACAAGATATCAGGAAAAGCAAGAAATTTATTACCCTTGAAGATCTCAAAAAAAAGCTTAAGATAAAATAGTAAATGGCAATTAAAACTTACTTATATAACAATGTTGAAAAAAGCTTAAAGAGACTTCCTAGGATAATAACAGAACGTTTTTACAAGACTCTTGATCTATTAACAAATAATCCTTTAGCGGGCATGCCGTTAAAAGGAACATTAAAAGGATATCGAAAATATAGAATTGGAGATTATAGAATTGTTTATAAGTATCAACCAAAAGAAAAAGCATTAATAATCTATCGAATAGAATCAAGACAAAGCGCCTATAAAAATTAATATGCTGAAACAAAAATTACAAGAGGAGTTAAGGCAAGCGATGCTTGCAAAAGATACGTTAAAGACTTCTGTTCTTCGCATGCTTCTTTCTGCAGTCAATTACTACGAAATACAAAAAGGAGGCGCTGGTTATACCGCAAGAGACGAAGATGTATTATCTGTGATTCAAAAAGAAGCAAAGCAACATAAAGATTCTATTGAACAATTCAAAAATGCGGGACGCACCGACCTCGTAGAAAAAGAGACAAAAGAATTAGAGCTTCTTAAGAAATATTTACCGAAGCAGTTGGGTAAGGAAGAAGTGAGAAAATTAGTAAAAGATGCAATTTCGCAAACAGGCGCAACAAGTGCTAAAGACATGGGAAGGGTTATGGGAGTTCTCATGCCCAAAATCAAAGGAAAGGCTGATGGGGGAATGGTTAGTAGGATTGTAAAAGACTCACTTGTTCCCTAATTTCTTTTTTCTGTTACTTAAATCTTGCCATACGACCAAAAGAGGAGCGGCGTTGAAAATTGACGAATAAGTCCCAGAAATAATTCCAATTAAAAGCGCAACCACAAACCATCTTATACTTTCTCCGCCAAAAATAAGTAAAGTTACAAGTACAAGAATAACTGTCAAAGAAGTGTTAAGGGAGCGACCCAATGTTTGAACAATTGACTCATTGACAACTTCAGAGAAAGTTATACCGGTCATCTTCCTAAGATTTTCTCTTATTCTATCAAAAACTACAATGGTATCATGAACAGAAAATCCAATAATTGTAAGAATCGCTGTTACAAAAAGTGAGTCTACCTCAACTCCAAAAAAGTGTCCCAATATTGCAAAAATACCAACAACAACCAATACGTCATGGATTAGTGCCGCGATTGCACAAATCCCAAAACGAATACTGCTTGCCGGTTTTGGAACATGCCTAAAAGACCATGTTATATAAAGAATAATAAGAATGGACGCAATTACTACTGCCTTAAAGGCATTCAGCGTAGTTTCTTTTCCTATAATTGGCCCTACTGTCTCGAATTCTTTTTGCGAAACGTCTTTAAAATCTTTGGATAAGGAAGCTATAAGCTTATTATTCTGACTTTGATCCATTGGATCCGTACGAACAAAAACCAAATTATTAGATTTTGCAAGGCTCGAAACCTCAATTTTTTGAACTTCCAAACTCTTGCGTATCTTCTCAAGAGTACTTTCTTTTACCTCATCTCTAAAAGAAAGAGTTAACCTCGATCCGCCTGTAAAATCAATAGAAAGATTAAGTCCCCAAAAAACAAGAGCCAGAAGTCCCGGCACAACAACAATTAGAGATAGAGCAAAATAATAATTTTTTTTATTAATAATATTCATATTCTTCTTCCCTGTCATCCTGACCCTGAGAGAATCGAAGGGGAAGGATCTCAATCTCGCTTAGTTCGAGATTCTTCTCAGGCTTCGCCTGATCAGAATGACATCAGCGATAAATCATTCTCAAAAATGTTTTAGTGACAACAATTGCCGAGAACATGGATACCAAAACCCCAATTGCAAGTGTCAATGCAAAACCCCGGACTGCTCCAGTTCCAAACTGATACAATACAAGACTCGTAATTAGACTTGCTACATTGGAATCTCTTATTGAACTCCATGCTCTCAAAAACCCAAGATTCAGGCTATCTAGATTCGATCGCCCCTGCCTTTTTTCTTCTTTCACTCTTTCAAAAATCAAAATATTCGCATCAACCGCCATTCCAATAGATAAAATAAATCCCGCGATTCCAGAAAGAGTAAGAGTTATTCCATAAGGAGTCAAAGAACTGAGTTTAAAAATAGCTAAAACAAATAAAGTGTAAAGGACAAGAGCAACGCTTGCAATAACTCCAAGTCTTCCATACAAAACTATCATAAAAATAATTATTATTACTATTCCCAAAATCCCGGCCATCAGACTTTTAAGAAGTGACGCATTCCCCAAAGTTGCGTCAACTGCATGCTGTTGTAACGGGATAAGAGGGAGAGGCAAAGCGCCCGCATTCAATTGCGTACTTAAGGCTTTTGCCGAATCAGAAGTAAAATTTCCGCTAATCACAGCATTGCCATCAAGTATTGCCTGGTTAACTTTTGGAGCCTCTATTACTATATCATCCAAAACAATTGCGACAATCTTACCTACGTTTCTTTTTGTAATATCAGAGAACTTCTTTGCACCAGAAGCTGTAAAGGTTAACTGAACCTGCGGCTTACCAGTATTTGAATCAAACCCAACGCTTGTTTCTTTAAGGTCTTGCCCACCAAGACTTGTCTTATTAGGATATGTTCCTAATTCCATAACAACGCTAATCGGATATGCGGATTGTGTTGCAGCTATGGCTTGGATGTCCTGAGAGGTGGAAATTTTAACAGCGGAACCTGAAGCTCCTTTCTCCCAAAAGGAAAGCTCTGCAGTTGTACCAATTATTTCTCTTGCTCTACTAATATTTACTCCCGGCAACTCTACTATAATCCTATAATCGTTATTGCCGGAAGCTGTCTGTATAACTGGCTCCGAAACTCCAAAAAGATTTATTCTTCTTTCAATTACTATTTTTGCTCCATCAAGCGCTTTCTCTCTCTGGTTTCCTGGTATATTCTTCATGTCTGCCCTATATGTAAGACTTGTTCCTCCCGCAAGATCTAACCCTCTTTTGAAAGAAAGATTTTTTGCAAAAGGAAAAATCCCTTTAATCGGAATGTTAATAACAAGGGCTAAGATGGTCAAGACTATGATGAGAAAGAGTTGGAGTCTTGGATTTTTTTTCATGCCAACATACTCTCTTCGTCTCCAAATATCATTATCCTAGAACCCAAAAGAACAGATAATATAAAGGGGTCTCTTTTTTTCTTTCTAAATGAAAATTCCTCCTCTGTCATTACTGTATAATTTATCTCAGTCTTCAGCCTTTTTTCTTCTTCTCTTATTAGCATAGCAAGCTCCGGAAGAACAATTGTCCCTACAATCAACAGGTCAACATCTGTTGGTTTTTTCTCCATGCGTCTCGCGAATTTTCCAGAAAACATGACATACTTTATCTTGCCGATCTTAACGCGGTTCTTTAATATCGCATCTCCAAGCCCTGTGATTTTCGCAGCCATTTTCAGAAGATCGAAATAAAAAGGATATGTTTTGGAAAGAGAATAGTAAACCCTATTCGCGCGTGGTTCCCTAAGTAAAATTCCCTTTTTCTCTAAATACAAAAGTTCGCGTCTTACCGCGTTGATCTCATCTCCTGTCCTTCTTACAAGCTCCCTTACATGATACATCTCTGAGGGATGCTCCAGAAAAACATTCAGCAACTTTACACGCGATTTTGATGTAATTAGATCAGCTAACATTCACTACTCCAGTTGTAGGCAGAATTTCAAACCACAAAGTTCCCCTATTAAACTTTACTTCTTCTCCGCTACTGTTAAAAATAAGAGTTCTTGAAGTTCTTGTGTCTTTTTTCCACGTACCCAAAATTTCTTTTCCATCCATAAATATACGCACCTTCCCAACACCTTTATTTTTATACAATAGATGGATGTTATCTTGATATCCATCAAATGCATGAGTTTCTGTCATTGTCAAAACAATCACCGTCTTTGCGGTCAGTTGTTCTTTGTTATTTCGATCCGT
>JBBTXK010000053.1:0-4183 GCA_038062315.1 Patescibacteria group bacterium | reverse complement strand
CATAAGCCATTTTTTTTGAAAAAATGCAGGAAGAAAATCTGGCAAAAGAATACTGAATCCAAGCTTGAATCCGACCGGGTTTTCCAAAAAAGTAAATAAGGCGTAAGAGACAAAAGTCGAGGTCGCAAATATCGAAGCATAAACATCCAAAAGTCTTTCTGAATAATGAGAAAGAGTTTTTCTAATATCTGCTATATTTACAGATTTGTTTTGAGATACCAAAGTTAACTCAGACCTTCTTTTGCCAACAGCAAGAAAAAGAGAAAGAGAAATTGTCGTAAGAAGGAGCCAGACTGAGATATGAAAACCCCCAGCCAATTCTCCGCCGTAAACTCTTAGTATGTACCCGCTGGCAATAGCTAGAATATCAACGACAGGAATCGCCTTAAGGACTGTTGAATAATAAAGCTGTATTAATAAATATACCACTGTTAAAGCAAAAAATGCTGGAGTTACCATTAACGCAGTAACTAAAGAAGCGATTATTAGTAGTACCGCAACTGCTAGTGCATAAGGTATAGTTAGGTCTTGGTGGGCAAGAGGACGAAATCTTTTGAAGGGATGAAGCCTGTCTTTTTTTATGTCAAATATGTCGTTAACTATATATATCGCGGAAGACAATATGCAAAAGACAAAAAATGCGATTAGAGCTTTTTGTAAAGATGACCAGTCAAAAAGTTCTCCAGAAAATATTATCGCGGCGAAGACTGCAATGTTTTTTATCCATTGTCTGGGCCTTAGGAGTTTTAAGGTGTTAAATGCTATCTTTATCATAGGTGTTTTTGAGAGTCCGATGCAAGAAAAGCAGTGTTCCACCCACTACAATCGAGAGCATTATAATCGCAAAAAGTTTGGCTTTGCTTGATAAAACTAATGCGAGCCCCCCTAATATAGCAGAGATAATCCAATAAAACAATGCTATACTTCTCTGACTCACCCCGAGACCTAAAAGTAAATGGTGAAGGTGCTTTTTATCATGCCAGAAAGGAGATTTGCCTGTTAGTATTCGGCGAAGTATTGTAAAAATTCCATCTGCCATAGGAACTCCCATAACAAGGATCGCAGTTGCTAACTTTGCACTTGACAGAATTGAGGCGACTGCCAACAAAAGATAAATCGCAGTTGCCCCATAACCTGGGAATATTTTTGCGGGATAAAAATTAAAAATAAGAAACCCAAGAGAGGCTCCCGCGATTACAAAAGAAAGAGTTGCGGTTATTGTGCTTGTTTCATCGGGAGGTGAGAACCTAAGACTTAAGATTCCAATAACCACTCCTGATATGGCAACGATACCTGGCATTTGTCCGTCAACTCCCTTACTCCAGTTCAGCATGTTCATTACCCAAACTATCCACAGAACCGCAATCAGGTGAGACAGAAATGTAATTGTAATTCCTTGGAAAAAGGGAATTTGGAAATTATTAAAATATAAAATTCCGCCAAGTGGGTTAGTTATGAATGGGATATTTGCTCCCATCAAAACAACAAAAGCCGCACATGCTATATTGATTAAAAATCTTATATAAGGAGAGATATCGTATTTGTCGTCCAAAACTCCAACAACTAGTGCGATAAAGGCAGCAAAAAAAAGAGCAATGATAATTTTTGTCATAGGAAGAAAAATAATGCTTGTTATTAAAATTCCCATAAAAAGAGGGATTCCTCCACCTCTTGGGATAGGTCTTTTGTGAATGATGCCTGGATGTTTGTGGCGTTTTGGATCATCCAAAAGACCCACTTTTTTAATTATAATTATAGATAGGAAGGTAAGAATTGTCGTTGAGAGGAATGAGACTATAAAAGCAAATATCAAAATCATGCTAAAGAATTAGTATAATAGTTTTTATGACGAAAAGAAAAGTGAGCGCTGCAATAAGAAGAGAAGTTCCAGCAAGCATGCGGGACACAAGGGGAATTTTTTTGTAAATTAGGGTGGACGTAATTAAATTTAAGATAAAAATTAAAGAGGAAGTTAAGATAGGCACAAATATTGTCAAGGTTTCCCCCAATCTTTCTTCTCCCCATGGGAGCTGGTTAAAAACTGGAACAAAAGGAGGGAGTCTTCCATAGAAAAATAGAGTAAGTATGAAAGTAACAATTATGACTATTACTGTAGTTAAGAAACCTATGTTTGTAGTTTTGTCATTCCTGATATCTTTAAAGAGCTCTTTCATAAATCACGGTTTTATTGGTATTCATAGTTTTTCCGTGACTTTATATTCCGGTCTTTTTCCCAGCATTAATCGGGTGTGAGAAATTAGTGCAGGAAGAGTAGAAAGAAAAAACCCTACAATTGGGAGAAATATGAATTCTAAGGGAAAGAGAAATCTTCGTATTTTGGGTGCAGTTAGATTTTTTGGTCTGTTTTGATAGTCAATAAATATCATTGCAAGGGTTGCAATAAGACAAAAGGTTAAGATAAGCCCTGCTAAGCCTGGCAATTTGTATCCAAGAGTAGTTCTTGAGAAGACTGGATTTATTATTGTGGTAATATTGGCGGCGACTGTTATAATAAACCAATTGACAGGCCAGAGGAAATGATCTAGGAGTACATTAAAAAGCATGACAGTTTTTCGAATAAAGGGAACATTGGGGACTGTAAGCCACCACTTGATAAAAAGAGGATCATCTGATACCCCCCAAGACCATCTTTGTTCTTGCTGATATTTGTTTATTAAGCTTTTAAAATAGTTTGACGAGCGGGGGGAGTCCATGGATGTTTTTAAAAATATTGGCTGAACCCATGCTTTGCCGGAAAGCTTGTAAAAAGCTTTAAAGAAAATTCTGTAATCTTCGGGGATGACATCGGTATCCCAATAATCAATTTTTTTTAGAAGATTGAAAGATAAAGAATATGTTGAGTTAGAGATAAGTCTATCCCCCTGAACCAATATCGCGGTTCTCCACAAGCTTCCGAAGAAGGCAATGATTCTGACAGGCGCTGGTATTTTCCAAAAATTATTGTAGAATACATTGGCGGATTGCCAGAATTTGCTGTAAGGATGCGGATCATTCAGAAACTCAAAGGTAAGATAGGAAAAATATTGTTTATCAAATATAGAATCCGCATCAACAGAGGAAATAGTTGCAAAGTTTATATCAATAACATCTTCCTGAACAAGCTGACTGTAAGCGGTTTTGGCTGCATAAGACTGGTTTGAGGATTTCCCCTTTACTTCACCTGGTAGATCTGGGTGGTATGATACTAATATTGCACCAAAAATATTTTTGAATTCTTTAATCAACTGTTCTGCCTTTGTTTTTGCGTCTTGTTCTCGTTTTTCCATGGCTAAAATAATAAAGATTCTTTTAGTGGGGAATGTTTGAGCCTTAATTGCCTGAAGCGTTTGCTTTAGTTTGTATACATATTCTTTATAGTTTGGGATTACTATGATGTGAGTAACTTTCTCAAAATTCGTAAGATGCTGAATTTTTCCTAGCCAGTCAGTATTCTCTGCTTTTCTTATGTTTCTTGAGGCAATATAAGCACATATGGCAAGGTTAAAAGATTTATAAAACCAATAAACGTCGAAAAAAAGAACAAAGTACGCAACTGTATAAGGAATAAAAAATGATCCCCAAATAGGAAATAAAATAAGCGTCCAGGAGACAGTGCCTGGAAGTATCTCCAGTAACCGTATTGTTTTGAGTGGGTAACGAGTAAATACGTCCTGAAAAAAATTTGTCATATACCGAAAAGTTCAATTGCGTTTTTGGTTGTTTGCGCGTTGAGTGCGTCAAAAGGTACGTTTTTTAATTCTGCTATAAATCTTCCTACAATTATAACATATTCTGGTTTGTTTCTGTTGCCACGCATTGGCTCTGGTGTAAGGAAAGGGCTATCGGTTTCAGTGAGGATTCTATCAAGCGGAGCGTACCTGGCTAGTTCTTTAAGCTCTATTGTTTCGTGAGGCGCAATACCTTTATAAGTTATATTTCCATCAAAACCAACATAAAAACCAAGACCAAGCACCTTCTTTAAAAACTCGATATCACCAGACATGCAGTGAAACATGCCAGGAGGATTTGTGAGATACGATTTATGATTTATGAGAATATCAATAATGTCTTTACCGGCATGACGATTGTGGATCTGGAGGGGCAATTTGAGTTTGTGGGAAAGCTCAATCTGTTTAATAAATACTTCTTTTTGCAGTTTTGGATCGACAATGTCATTTGATTT
>JBBTXK010000052.1:0-2384 GCA_038062315.1 Patescibacteria group bacterium | reverse complement strand
TGGTAGAGCAATTCCCTCTTAAGGAATAGGTTCCGGGTTCGATTCCCGGGCGGCTCACAAGTCAGATATTTAACTAATTTTCTTATTCAACAATTCTTTAACCTCTTCATCTGTTACCTGGTCAAAACTTTGGTACCATGCTCCGACTGAATTAAATACAGCAGATGTAAATAGGCAAAAAAGCCCGTCTACGAGATGCTTCATATTTTCTGCAGTATCCTTTGCACAGACAGGCGAAGCAAATATTATTTTCTTCGGCTTCAATTTTCTCAGTTGTTTAATAGCCGCCTTAGCCGATACTCCGGTAGCTAACCCGTCATCTACAAGAATTACAATTCTATTTTCTATATTTAGAATTGGCCTATCTTCCCGATATAGGCTCTTTCGCCTTTCGATCTCTTTTTTTTCTCTAACAATAACCTCATTTACCAAATTTTTGGGAATTTGCAATTTTCTTATAAGATCTTTGTCCAAAATTTCAACATCTCCTTCAGCTACTGCCCCCATACCTAATTCAGGTTGATATGGCACGCCTATTTTGCGGGCTATAACTACATCAAGAGAAGCTTTGAGAATCTTCGCAACCTCGTATCCTACCACAACTCCTCCTCTTGGAATAGCAATTATAATCGGGTTCTCGAATTTATGCTTTTCTAAACTTTCGCCTAGCTTTCTGCCTGCTTCTTCCCTGTTTTGAAAAATTTCCATATCACTTGAATTATAGGTTATTGCAAATTAATTTGCTATAATTGACAATATATTCTAGCGCCTGTAGCTCAGCGGATTCAGAGCACTTCGCTTCGGACGAAGGGGCCGGGGGTTCAAATCCCTCCAGGCGCACTAATTATCCTGGCCCAACTTGCAAAAAATATCCTAAGCATTAATAATTAAAACATGGTCAATGTAACAAAGGCATCGGGAGAAAAAGAGCAGTTTGATGAAGAAAAATTGCGTTTATCAATCAGAAGGGCAAACATTCCGGAAATGCTTCATGACCAAGTCGTTAACCACATAAAAAACAAGCTATACGAGGGGATTCCAACTTCTGAAATTTACAAGCACGTAATCGAATTTTTGGATAACTCTTCTCATCCCAACAGCAAAACAAAATATAGTCTCAAACAGGCAATTATGGATTTTGGGCCAACAGGCTTTCCCTTTGAAGATTTTATCTCGGAAATCCTAAAGGCCGAAGGATATGAGACTCAAGTCAGACAAATTCTTCAAGGCAAATGCATTAGCCATGAAATCGATATAGTGGGATCAAGGGATAATATCAAATCCATGATCGAATGCAAATTCCACAATGGGTCTGGCATCAAATGCCATGTCCATGTCTCTTTGTATACCAAAGCGAGATTTGACGATGTCAAAGAAGGAAATAATTTTAATGATGCTTGGTTAGTAACCAATACCAAACTTACGACTGAGGCGCTAAGCTTCGCATTGTGCAGCAATATCAAAATTATAAGCTGGGACTATCCCAACGGAAAAAGCCTAAGAGATCTAATTGAAAAACACAAGCTTCACCCCATCACAACGCTTTCAAATATCTCAAACGCCCAGAAACAACTTTTAACGCAAAATCACATAGTATTGGCAAAAGATATATGTAAAAATCCTTCGTCTTTGGATATTCTTCATCTGCCCCCAAATCAAAAAAATTTGATTGTGACTCAATGCCAATTCGTAAGCGGGTAAAATATATTAAACGTTGACATTTTATTTGAATGGTGAGAATATAATAAAATATGACACAAGAAGCTCAATCAAATCACCCAAGACCAGAAGGCATTTCAAATGAACACCAACAAAGATTTGAGCAATTACAGACCCATCTTATAGAACAACTTAAAGTGCAACCTTATCCGGTAATTGTTCGTACTAGCGATCCTGATGATCCACTAGGAGGATACCACCTATCTTTACATAAAGATGGGTCCTGGAGTATAGGTACTGGTAGAGAGGGAATAAAATTTCTAAATGGCCCCCACAAACTCCCCAACAAACCAGGGATGCCTCCTACCGATCCCAAAGAACCTGTAAAATTAATCGAAATTTTAAAAAGTTATGCTTTCATTCAGCGTTCTGCTGAATTTGATGAATTGGTAGTAGATCCTCAATACAGTTTCGAAGAATCTATCGCTAAAAGAAGAGGATTAAGAAAATCTATTGATAAGTCTGTTGACGAAAATCCAGGTCCATATGCTGATAGCTTCTTGGAACATATGGAAAATACTTTGAAACAACTTTCTGGGAATAGAAAAATTTAAGGCGGCACCTTAAAGCGACACCTGAAGGGTGTCAGGCTGTTGCTAATTTCGTCCGTTCGTATTTGTCTGCCATGTAGCCGTTGGGGACTTTGGTTAGTTTGGCTGCGTAAA
>JBBTXK010000051.1:0-1587 GCA_038062315.1 Patescibacteria group bacterium | reverse complement strand
AAAAATTGCGTTCATTCTTATAAATCCATTACTTTGGTTTGCGACAATTGCCTACTTTGTTTTGTATGCCTATGTTGGTCCTGCGATTGAATCTCTGTATCCATCAGCCGTATTCTATATGGCTGTTAGTTCTTTGATTTTTGGTAACTTTCTCTTTCTCTATTATTACATGATCGGAGTTGCTAAAAAAAATCAATGGAATCTTATGAAATTCGTATTTCTGATTCCATTTTATTGGCTGATGATAAGCATCGCGGCATTTAGAGCTTTATACCAGCTTGTTTTTAATCCTCACTATTGGGAGAAAACAGTCCATGGATTCCATCTTAATAAACAGAGAAAAAAGATGGCAGCATCAAGAATTGTGCGTTTTCCCAACGTTGCCAATATTATTGAGATTTTACAAAATAACTTGTTTGACTTTTTGGGTCTCTTTGTTTATCTTGGTAAGTCAAAAGTAAGAGGACATGCTAAGTTTAGAGTCTTGATTTTTAACTGGCGCGATATAAAACATAAGTGGGCGGGAGGAGCAGAGGCGTATATTCATGAGCTGGCAAAAAGATGGGTAAATGATGGAGCTAGCGTCACAATTTTTTCTGGGAAAGGCGGTCAGAAATTAATAAATGAAAAAATTGATGGTGTACAGATATACAGGCGCGGAGGATTTTATACAGTATATATTTGGGCATTTCTATACTATATCTTTAAATTCAGAGGAAGCTTCGATGTAATTATAGATTCGGAAAACGGGATTCCGTTCTTTACGCCTCTTTACGCTTCAGAAAAGAAATTTCTTCTTATCCATCACGTGCATCAAGAGGTTTTTAGAAAGAGTTTGAAATGGCCATTTTCATACCTTGCGGAATTTCTTGAAATAAAACTTATGCCTTTTTTCTATCGCAATGTGCCGATAGTAACTGTATCGCCGTCTTCAAAAGAAGAAATAATAAGACACAAGCTTACGAAGAAAGAGCCAATCATAATTTACAACGGAGTTGATCTTACTAAATTCAAGCCGGGTGAAAAAAGCAAAAAACCTACGATTTTGTATCTGGGAAGGTTGCAATATTACAAAAGCTTAAATATCTTTATACGAGCGGCAAAGAAAGTCATAAGGAGCATTTCAAATGTAGAATTTGTAGTTGCGGGAGAAGGAGAAGAAAAGCAAAACCTTCAAGCGCTTACGAAAAGGTTGGGTTTGCAGAAGAAGATTAGATTCTTAGGAAAAGTTAGCGAGGATCAAAAAGTCAAGCTTTTTCAGAATGCGTGGGTTTTTGTAAACCCCTCTTTTATGGAAGGATGGGGAATTACGACAATTGAAGCCGCTGCCTGCGGAACTCCTGCTATCGCATCGGATGTTCCGGGTCTTAGAGACTCAGTTAAAAATCCCCATACAGGGATTTTAGTTAGATACGGTAATCACGAAGGTTTTGCGCACGAGATTCTAAGACTTATAGAAGATGAGGAATTGAGAAAGAGCATGTCAATTGATTCTATAAATTGGGCAAAAAGCTTCTCTTGGGATAGAAGTGCAGGCGAATTTCTTAAACTAATTAGTTGATAAACAATATGAAGAAAAAGCTATCA
>JBBTXK010000050.1:0-4709 GCA_038062315.1 Patescibacteria group bacterium | reverse complement strand
TCTCATCCATAATGATTCAATCATAACACAATACATTATGTTTGCAAGCGTCGTCTGTGCCTCAGAATAGAAAGCAGGATTATTCAGGAGTTAGAGAGGGAAGAATAATTGTCCGAAGATCGACCCCTGGGGTCGCCGCACGAAATTTGTCGGGTGGCTTTGCAACCATAGAGTAAAGTAAAAGATCTATCGGTGATTATGTTTTTCAGAGCGACCAAAAGCAATATACAAAAGCAAAAAAATAATCACAAATAGTGCAAAAGCGATTATTATATTTAAATTAATCTCTGCAAATTTGTTCATTTGGTACTCCTTTCTTCAAGCCAAAAAGCGATTAACAAACATACTATAGCAAGAATGGCATCAAAAATCAAGACTAAAATGCTACTTAATTCTGAAAGATCAGAAAAATTTGGGAAAATAAATACTGCCCCTATCCAGCCTGCAGAAAGGTTCGTAAATAGCGAAGACAAAACCTTCAGTCTGGATACAGTGAACAACATTTTCACTAAAAAGAGTATAGTGGATAACCAGAATTCAGTCAAATATTTCAACAATTTAGCCTTAGGCCCACCTTTACATTGCTTACCAAACCATATAAAATGAAAACGACCTATGGATCAGCAAGCGAATTTATCTTCAGGCGTTGCATTGTCAAAATTGGCAAATTTTCTTATAACCTCATTTGAAAAAGAAGAGATCAAAAATCAGACAAAACACGGCATAAATGTCAATCGGTTTGTTTCTGAAATTGCCACATGGTATGAGAAATTCAGAAATGCTATGGATTACCGCGAAGAGGAGGTAGTTCGCCGCGCCGCAATTGAGAGGATTCTTAAAAGAAGGCTTTTATTTGGCGGAAATGGTGAGAAAATAGCGTCTCCTCTCATGCGCGAACTTTTGTGGGCGCGTTATTTTCCAGATAGCAGTATTTCAGAGGAAGATGTTAAAAAAGTCGCTCATACGATAGACCTTTACTTGGCTCTTAGAACCGAGCTTATAAGTAGGGAAATTAATATAGGGGTGAAGCTAGACACCCTTATTTATCAGCTGCTTTCATCGCATTTGGAAATAATGCTTAATAAAAATAAAGACATAGAATTTATCTCAAACTTCATATTCCACATTTTAAAACCGCATATTGTAATTAAAGATGATACAGAGGAAAATCGTGATGTTCAGGTATTTATCGAGGTGAGACGTGAATTTGCCAAGGATGACCTAGCGTTTTTGAGATTTCATCTTTTCGAACAGTATTTTGGCAAGCTAACCGAGTCTAGCCTTCCAAAAATAGTAGCAAACTTTCAGAAGGGCCAAAGGGAAATTGCAAGACAAATTAATTATCCTCTCAAAGAAAGAATTATTTCTTATGTGAAAAAACAGCTTCCTGCATTTTTGATTTTTACAGAAATACTTCGAAAACAAAGAGCAGGAACAAGAAGTCTGATAAAAAACCTTCCGGAATTTCAAAACGCAGTTTTCACAGTTTCTGAAGCGCGTTACAAAACTATCTCATCCAAAGTCCGAAGAGCAATCATAAGATCTGTGATTTTTATTTTACTGACCAAATTTATCTTCGCATTCACAGTGGAGGCAACATATGACAATATTTTCCTGGGCAAAATTGCTTGGGATTCTCTGATAATCAATGTAGTTGCGCCGCCTATTCTTATGGTAATACCAAGAGAATTTACGATAGAATAAACAGCATTTTATTTATAGATGATCCAGAACTTGACAGAAAATTAACAATTAATCTGAAGCCCGAGAATAAGCATCCTATTTTGAATTTTACCTTCACATCTCTTTGGTGGATTGCGTTTATTCTGAGTTTCGGGTTAATTACTTTTATTTTGAGTAAACTTCATTTTAGTATTGCAAGCCAGGGCATATTTATTTTCTTTGTAGCAATTATTTCATTTTTTACGTATAGAATTTCCCAGACAGCTCGAAGTTATACTATTCCTTTCAGGCAGAGTTTCTTTGTTCCAATTCTGGACTTTTTATTCATGCCTATAATTAGAGTCGGACGCCGTTTTACTGAAGGGTTGGTTCAAATAAATATTCTTATTTATCTTTTTGATTACCTAATCGAAACTCCCTTCAAAGAAATCTTCGGCTTCCTCGAGCAATGGTTCTTCTTCCTCCAGACTAAGAGGGAGGAATTGGGTTGACAAATATCCTATAATATGTTAGGATACTATGCATATGGTAGAACAATCGGCAGAAAGACGTGGTCCCTATTCACGCAGGATTCGACAAGAAAAGCGTGATTCAGAAGGATTAGATATTACAACCTTGGGAAGCTTCTTTGATTCAAAAGCCCAAGAAAATGGGTGGACTCTTAAAGATGTGGCAGAGCGTACAGGTTTTACTCCATCTTATGTTTCAAAAGTTTTCTCAGGTATACTTAAAGATCCTTCAGCACGATTTACTGTTTATCTAGGAATGCATCTGGGTTTATCAGTTGAGGATTTATTGCCTTACTCTGAATCACAAAAGCTTAGATCTATTAGATTTAGAACTCGTTTAGAAAGAGCAAAATTAGAAAATTTTTCAGTCGATCAAATCCTTGAGTTATTAGAAAACAGAGTAGTTGCTAATCCAACTCTTTTTCCTGCGATAGTTCAAAGGTTGGCAACAGCAGCAGTGGAAGCACAGAAAAAGGTAGAGCCAGAGAAATTTCCCCCAGGCCCTCGTGGTTTGGAAGGCGTGTAACGATCTAGCATTCAATACGGAATTTAGGCTGTAAATCATCACAAATTCTGCCTACGCCAGAATTGTGAGGGTCATTATTTAAGAATAAAGTCAAGGTAATTTTCGGCGCTGGTAACGAATTTACGACTTTTCTGTCTCAAAACTTAGATTAAGTGATTCTCTAAGAAACTTGATGAAATTGTAGTATTTAGGAATACTGACACCAGATAATTCAAGGGGTGTTTTGTTTCTTCTTTTAACAAACCTGCTTTCCACAAACCCATGGAAGCGATAGTCAAGAAGGACGAGTTTAATGTATCTATCAATATTGGCTGGTCTCTTAAAGCCTTTAAGAAGTCTTAGCCTTCTTTTGATGATTGAGTTGAATCCTTCTATGATATTGTTGTCTCTTTCCATATCGAGATAATCAAAGTGAGTAAGGATATATTTGAAGTTGTATTTTAAACTGCCAAAAGCTTTCTTCAGTTTTTCATCTTTCTCTTTTGTCATAAATTCTTTAAGTATCTCAAATTGTCTCTCTGCGTCATTTTTGTTGTTGGCGTATAGAATGGTTTCTGCTGTTTCCTTAAAGAACCGTACCTTGCGTTTAAATGCTATCTCAAGCGCCTTCCCTGTATATGCGCGTTTAAAAGGAAGAATTTGTCCAAGTCTAAACTCCTTATGCACCACACAAACCTGGATGGGAATATTGGGAAAATACAGCTTTAGAGCCTTGATAAGTCCTCTATCACCATCTCCATAGAGTCCATGTATCTTAACATCTTTTAGTTTTGGGAGTGTTGATCGGATCAATTTCTCGTATGACTCAAAGGTTTCTTTTTCAGAAATATGGTAAGAAACGATATCAAAGGTAACTGGATCAAAACAAACTAAAAGAACAAAGTTTAATCCTCGATATTTATACCAGACTCCGTCAAAAGCAAGGTATCCTGATCTTTTAGGATGAAAGAGATTATCAATATCATCAAGGGTAGGAAGAGTATCCGCTACAACAATAATAAACTCCAACAGCTTTTGTTTTGAGAGCACATCCTGTTCGTACTGTATTCTTAAGAAATCAATGGTGGTATTCAGCGATAGCGATCTAAGGTATAGAATAACAGAATATTCAATAAAAGAGTTGGTGAATTTGGTTTGAGAAGTATTTTCTGAAAAGAAATGATTATTAATACATCGGTAGGCTTGATAGCTTAAGAGTTTTACTCCGTCTTTGGTCATTTTCTCAACTTTAATTTTGCCACGTCTTTGATACTTTTCCAAATCGCAAACTGGGCAGTGTTGCATATTCTAATTGTACAGAGTCGGTGTGGGGAAATAGAAAAATAGCGGTTTTAGATTGACATGACGGTCTAAACCTTTAACAAGACGCCGTAATTACGTTACCAGCGCCTAATTTTCTTTGTTGATAAGTTTAACTTCAGTCTTGTATTCGTTAGTAAATGAGTTTGCTCCTTTGCTTATGTTGATATCGCTGTATTTAAATTCAAAGGCTTGAATATCTTTGTTAGTCAGCTTTTCTATATAATCTACCTCAGCTCCTGAATAGCTTCGCCAAAAATAGGAAGAGTGACCTATTTGATTATTAGCAAAAAGTTTCCTTCTTTCAATAAAAAGAAAATTTTCCCACAAAAACCCAGCGTCTGATCGGAGAGAGAGTGGATTAAAGTCTCCAATTAAGGAGTTTCTAATGCCTAAATCGACAAAGTAAACTTTGTAATTCTTGCCAATTTCTCGTCTTGGGTTCTTAGAATAGGGGTGAGCGCTTATAATTACATAGGCTTTTTCTAAAATATCTAAATAGGAAACCACAGTCTTGCGGTCAACATTCAATCTATTAGCAAGTTCATTCTCGTTTACTTCTGAGCCGATCTGATAAGCTAAAGCCTTGGTCAAATCTTTAATGGCTTGAGAATTTTTAACTCTTTGAAAAGTTAAAATATCTTTAAAAAGGTAGCTTTCAACAATCTTATCAAGGAAAAGCTCTTTTTCTT
>JBBTXK010000049.1:0-8652 GCA_038062315.1 Patescibacteria group bacterium | reverse complement strand
AAATTAAAAAGATCTATCAAACAGCTATCCTTTCTGCTTTAGAAGAACTAAGAGAGGATCCATATGTCGGTAAACCTCTATCCAAAGATCTAACGGGCAGATTTTCCTATAAAATAAGTGTATATAGGATTATTTATAAGGTTAGGGAACGGGATAAAGTTGTTAACATTCTATCTGCCGGACACAGATCAACTGTTTATGAGTAGTCTAGGATACAAAAAAGCAAGAAAAATTATTGAGAAGATTTTGTATATAACTATTGCGACTTCTTCTAAAGGTGGCGCTCCTTGGAACTCTCCTGTTTATTCGGCATTTGATGAAGACTATAATTTCTTTTGGGCTTCGTGGAAAGAAAATCAACATTCCAAAAATATAAGAGAAAATAATCAAGTTTTTATTGTTATTTATGACGCTACAGTTCCAGAAGGAACAGGCGAGGGTGTTTATATTCAAGCCAAAGCATATGAATTAGATAATGAAAGAGAAATAAAACACGCTCTTAGTTATCTAGATGGACGAGTAAGTAAGAAGAAAGACCCCAAAACAAGAGTTGCAGAGTTTCAGGGAAATAAACCGCGACGAGTATATAAAGCAGTGCCGGAAAAGGTTTGGATAAATGGGGAGGGGGATATTAGCGGTGATTATATTGATATACGAATGGAGGTTAAGTTAAAAAATGAGTTTAGAGGGAAGAACATTTAGAATTTCTGAACAAATAACAGAAGCTGTTATAGATGAAGCCGAGTCCTTCGAGGAAACCTTAGAGTATGCGAAAGGAGTATTATTAAAGGCTAGAGAAAAACATCCCATTCTTTACAGATACTTAGCAGATACTGCAAAGCAGCAAGGTGAATTCTGGTATTCATATGCAATTGGTTCAGCCTTATCTTATGATATATCATCGAGACATGTTGATGCTCAAGGAATAGAAGTAGAATTTTCTGAGGAAGAGCTTAAGATACACAAAGCAGTTGCAGATTCTATTTTCGATGATCCTCGTTGGGAAAACGATGAATGGGTATTAGAAAGGGTTAATACAAAAGATGGTGCTAGTGTAGACTCCGGCTTAGGTCTGTTCTTTAACACCCTAGATATCGTTGCTCCTAAGCTTGTTGCATATATGACTGATTTTACAAATAAAATTGAAGTACCGCGTTAATCGTAGGCATACACTTAGAGGGTTCTATGATGGATTTATGCCTTTTTATACTAAGCTAAGAAGGCTGGCTGAGCAAAGCTAATGAAAATTTAGGGGCGCTTTAGGGGACAACCGTCCCCGATTGGTCTATGTTTCGTGTACAATAATTATATGAGAAAAGGAATTGACCATATTGGCGTGTCGGTTGGGGCGCTAAAAAATAAAAGAAATATTATAGTAACTCTTGAGTGTTTTGTGAAAAAGGGCGGAAAGTATCTTATGCTTCATCGGAGTATTGATAAAAGAATAATGCCAAATGTCTGGATGGCACCAGGTGGGAAGAGGGAGTTTAACGAAGGATTATTTGAAGCGGCAAGAAGAGAGATATTGGAAGAGACAGGACTTAGGATCAAGAATCTTCGTATCAAAGCAACTGGCAATGCCTACCTTAAAGATTTGGATCAAGAGCTTTATTTTCATTTTATTACTGCTGATTATGCTTCAGGCGACTTAAAGCAGAGTATTCAAGACGGAAAACTAGAATGGCTGACTTCCAAAGAAATATCAAAACTTGATAATTTGCTTTCGGAAATTCGGGAAGTTTTACCATACATTTTTTCAAACGACGACAAGGTTATTTCGTATAAAGCAGTATACGAAAAAGGAAATAAGATGATTGATTTTATGATCGAAGAATCTTAATTTTGGGGTTGTAAAAGGAGAGGAAATGTGGTTTACTGTAATAGGGATTATGGATAAGAAAATAAATAATCCATCAGAACAGAGCGAAGAGGTCTTAATGAAGAGCGTTGTTATGAATAGTTCTGTTTTCACAAAAAAATTACTAATAGTTCTGATTGTGGTTATTGTCTTGGGTGTCGCGACAGGATACACATTTGCTAAAAGAGGAGATAGTAACAAGTTAGATAGTGGGGAGGTTAAGTCTTCAGAAATTTCCAAAGGGACAATTGTTGGGTCAGATGACACCAAGACATTTAAAGATACTGCAGAAGGGACGTTAAAAGGCGGAGGAGTCAGTGGAGAAGGACAGTTTCATTTAGTTCGTCCCGGAGGAGATAGTCAAAATGTTTATATTACTTCCTCAAATGTAGATTTATCCAAATTTATTGCCAAAAAGATTAAAGTATGGGGGCAAACGCAAAAGGCGCAATATGCTGGCTGGTTAATGGACGTTGGGCGAGTTGAGGTTTTATGACCATGATAAAGCTTGAGAATGTTTCAAAGAAATTTCCAACCGGCGTTTTTGCCCTAACTGAAGTCAGTTTTGAGGTTACGCGCGGAGAATTTGTTTTTTTGGTCGGCCCAACAGGAAGCGGCAAAACAACGATTTTTAGATTAATTATTCGCGAAATCTTGCCTTCGTCTGGTACAATAACAGTCGATGGCGCAAATATATCAAAACTTTCTCGTAAAGGAGTATCTAATCTTAGAAAAAAAATAGGCGTAGTGTTTCAGGACCTAAAACTTTTAATAGACAGAACTGTATCTGAGAATATTTCTCTTCCTCTTGAGGTTTCAGGAGTAAAGGCAATGGACGCGAAAAAAAAAGTGGATGAAATAATGGCAAAAGTAGGCATAGAAGAGCATCGTGATAAATTTCCCGTTCAACTCTCTGGAGGAGAGCTGCAAAAGACTGCAATTGCCAGAGCCCTTGTTCTTTCACCTAACATACTTTTGGCAGATGAACCTACAGGAGATTTAGATGAGACTACAGCGTCTGAAATTGTAAAGCAACTTTTAGAAATCAATCAAAAAGGTACGACCATAATTATGGCGACTCACAGTCTAGATATAATAAAAGCGCTTGCCAAAAGAATGGTTGTTCTTGATCGGGGAAAACTGGTTAGGGACGATAAGGGTAGGGAAGGAAAGAAATGAGAATTTACAAAACAGTCTGGCATAACATTAGACGATCTCCGTATCAGGCTTTTGCTGCAATTTTTATAATGATGTTTACATTTTTAATTATATCATTTTTTGTTTTTACTCTTTATGGCTCATCAAGGGCTATTAGCTATTTCGAATCCAAACCCCAAGTTACTGCTTTTTTCCGTAATGAGGCAAAGCAGGAAGATATAGATTCCTTAAAGGAGAGTTTGAAATCTACAAACAAAATCTCAAGTATAGAATTTGTTTCTAAAGAGGATGCCCTTAATATTTACAGGGAACAAAACAAAGATGATCCATTGCTTTTGGAGCTGGTAACAGCAGATATACTGCCTTCCTCTTTGGAGATATCAACGATTAAAATAGAAGATTTGTCAGAGGTAAATAAAATGCTTAAGGCATCACCATTGGTTTCTGAAGTAGTTTTTCAAAAAGACGTTGTTTCAATATTAACTTCTTGGACAGATGCACTTCGAAGAATAGGACTGGGTTTGGTAATTGTTTTGTCTCTTGCTTCTATTTTTATAATAGTTACTATTATTGGAATAAAAATTTCTCAGAAAAGACAGGATATAGAAATAATGAGACTTATTGGGGCCTCGGGTTGGTACATTAGATGGCCTTTTATTCTTGAAGGAATTTTTTATGGAGTATTAGGAGCAGTAGGTGGATGGGTAATCGCAGCTTTGGCTTTGTGGTACGCAAGTCCTTTCCTGTCGGATTTTTTACGGGGAATCCCTATTTTTCCGGTGCCGTTAAATTTGCTTTTCGGATTGTTGTTGTCAGAAATCTTACTTGCAGTAGTATTGGGAACTGTTTCAAGTTTTCTGGCAGTATTTAGATATCTTAAATAAAATTTATGTATGTTTGCTCTAAAGAGGAAATTTGTCGTAAGTTTTCTTACAGTACTATTCTTGATTGGCATATTTGCGTCTAGTAGTTTTACTGCTTCTGGACAGTCAACTTCGGATTTACAAAAAACAATCGATGATCTCAAAAATAGGATTTCTGAACTTCAGGGTCAGGCAAAGACTCTCTCTTCTCAAATTGCCATCATGGACCACCAAATTAAACTAACGCAAGCGAGAATTGATCAGAATAAAAAAGATATATTAGATATTACATTGGATATTGATACTGCGACAAAAAAAATTTCAACTCTTCAGGATTCATTAGAAAGCATAACAGGAGTTTTGATTAATAGAATTGTCTCGACTTATGAAGCAGGACGAGTAGAACCCCTAGAAATGTTTTTGACATCTGAAAGTGTATCTAATCTATTCTTAAGGCTTAACTATCTTAAAATTATTCAAGCGCATGATAAAAAACTTGTGTATGAAGTTCAGCAAGCAAAAAACGATTATACGAACCAAAAAGAAATTTTTCAGGAGAAGAAAAAAAAGATAGAAATTCTCAAGGCTCAGCTTGAAAAATATACATTTCAACTCTCCCAAGAAAAAGCAGATAAAAACGCGCTTCTTGCTTCTACGAAAAACGATGAGAAAATTTATCAGCAAAAACTCCAGGCGGCACTCGCCGAACAGCTAGCTATTGCAAGTATTGCAGCAGGTGGAGGAAGTATTGTCTCGGTTGGGCAGATTAAAGAGGGAGATCTTATTGGCTATATGGTACAGGGGCAATCAGCATGTTCGTCTGGCACTCATTTGCATTTTGAAGTGCATAAAGATGGCTCTTTTCAGGATCCGGCAAATTTCCTTGGCAGTAAATCTGTAACTTTTGAAAATTCTCCTGATGGGCAGTTTTCATTTGGCGGATCTTGGAGATGGCCGATTTCGGATCCGATATTTATTGAACAAGGATATGGAATGACACACTGGGCAAGAATTGGGTGGTATGGAGGAGGACCCCACACCGGAATAGATATATTTTCAGGCTCATCATCTGTTTATGCTGTAAAGGATGGAGAGCTATTTAAGGGAAGCATTGCTTGCGGAGGAGGACTGCTTTTGTTCTCAAGACTCGATCAAAGCGAAGGCATTAAGACATTTTATCTTCATATGATACCAAGTAAATGAATTTATTTGTTGAATTTATTTGAAAAATATATTTTATTTTTCAGTTGGTTTGATTTTGGGAATTTTTGTACTACTTTTTCTTCCGTCTAATGTTTTCGCAGAACTTTTCATTAATGAATTTTCTTCCGATACAGAACCAGATTGGATAGAGATTTATAACAGCGGCCCAGATGAAGTGGATTTATCTTCATATAGATTGAGAGATAATACGACTGCTAATAAGCTAGATCTTTTTGGCGTAATAGCTTCCAACAGCTTCACAAGTTTTGATTGGTCGAATAGATTAAATAAGGACGGAGATTTGATTAAACTTTTACGGATTTCAGATGAGTCAATTATTGATAACGTTTCTTATGGTAATGTTGGTGTTGGTATTTCTGCCCCAAACTCTAATCAATCAGCCGGAAGACAAAGCGATGGAGGAGGAAACTGGGTTATTTTTGCTGTCTCAACTAGGGGTTCTACTAATAATTCATCGACTCCAGTATCTACCCCTACCTTAACGCCAACTGTTACCCCTACTCCAACTAATTCTCCAACTCCAACAAAAACTCCTACCCCTACCAAAGTTCCGACTCCCACAAAAACACCGGTTCTCACCAAGGTTCCAACTTCCTCCCCAACGCTGACCCAACATGCGTCAACTTCAAAGCCACCTATTACTTCTGAGATGCCACTTGCTGATAATGAATATCTAGGCGATGTTGCTCCAACAGCAGTCTTGGGACAGAGTACAAAGGACAATAAGGATGGTAGTTTAGATGATAGCAAATTAGCAATTGGAAAGGATTCTAGTAAGTCAAAAGAAACAAATACTACTTCTTCCAACAATAGTCTGTCAATAATTTTTATAGTTTTGGGAGTTGTTTTTATTGCGGCCTGTGCTATATTAGCATTTTATCGGTTTCGAAAGAGTTCGAACTCAACAGAAAATGGATAGAAAAGTTTTTATCACAGAAAGCTCTGAGCAAACAAAAAATCTTGGGAAAAGACTCGCTCAAGATTTAAAAGGAGGAGATGTGATTGCTCTTTATGGGGATTTAGGATCTGGTAAAACAACGTTTGTCCAAGGATTAGCCGAAGGACTTGGAATAAAAAGAAGAATTATTTCGCCAACTTTTATAATTATTAGAAGTTACAAATTAAGTATTAAGTATGAAGTATTAAGTATGAAGTATTTTTATCACATTGATTTATACAGAATTGATGATAGAAAAAGCATTAAAGATTTAGGAATCGAGGAGATCATGGATGATCCGAAAAACATTGTTGCAATAGAATGGGCGGAAAAAATAAGAAACATTCTGCCTAGAAGAAGAGTTGATATAAATTTTTCTTATATTGATAATAAGAGAAGAGTTGAAATCTGCCCCATAGGATAACAGACTTCGTATTATCGGATATCATTAAACATCACTAAATTATAGTTAACCTAAAGAAAATATTGACTGTATAGCATATTTGTGCTATATAGAATTATTCATGGTCAAACTATGAGCTATATTACCCAAACCAACTTCTTGACCGTAAAAGAGGTATCACGACTTCTGAAGTTAAGTCTTCTGACGATTTATAAGTATATTCGTGAGAGAAAACTTGAGGTAATACAGTTCGGCGGCCACTATAGAATTGAGAAACAGTCGCTTGATAAGTTTATTGACAGCCACAGGCTTGGCGAAAGCAAAAACACTTCTTCCATAGAAGAGGAAAGAGCAGATGAAAAATAAAAAGATAAGCATTATTGTTCCAGTGTATAACGAGGCTGATAGTATTGACATGTTTTTGGCGCGGATTTATTCTGCCTTTGATAAAAGCAAGTTAACGTTTGAGATTATTTTTGCTGATGACAACTCAACTGATGGGACATTTGAGAAAATACAAAAAATTTCGAAAAGTGTCAATAAGAACAAGGGTAAAAAAATTAAGCTGTTTAGGAAAGAGGGGAAAAAAGGCAAAGCGTTTTCTCTGATAGAGGGTTTTAGGAGAGCAACGGGAAGTGTAATTGCAATGACAGATGGAGATCTTCAATATCCCCCAGAGGCGATTCCTCTTATGGTTGATGAATTGGAGAACGCAGATATTGTAGTTGCAAATAGAAAGAGCTATGATGGCGCAATTTTAAGAAGGGTATTGAGTAAATCTTTCAGTCTTGCTTTTGGGAGATTGTTATTCGGCCTTAATCACGATGTTCAGTCAGGACTAAAAGTAATGACTCGTGAGGTTATAGAGTTAATTAAATTTATGCCTTCCTCTTCCTGGACTTTCGACCTTGAATTTCTTCACCGAGCGCGGCAGGCAGGGTTTGTGATAGAAGATTTTGACATCTCTTTCTCAAGAAGAAAGAAAGGCACATCAAAAATAGATTTTATTAAGACAACTTTTGAGATTGGGGTAAATGCTCTGATTCTACGAGGGAAAAGAATTCTTCCAGTTGAAATTCCTCCCAAAAAAAAGGGTTTAATGCTTGGGGCAGGGGTAGGCTACAGAAAGAAAAAGTACATAACTCATACAACCATGCCTTATCATGCTACAGCCATAAACACAGTAACACTCCAACAAAAAATAATTTTGTTTTTTATTTGTTTGGAAGTTGCAATCGGTTTTATTATATATCCGCTTTTGACACTTCAGATTATTGTCGGGATCTTAAGCTTTATATATTTTGTTGACGTTTTGTTTAATTTGTTTCTTGTTATGAAAAGCTTGAAATTTCCTCAGGAGCTAAGCAATTCTGCCCAAGAGATTGAAAGCCTGAGTGAAAATAGTCTCCCAATTTATACTATACTTTGTCCTTTGTACAGAGAGACTCGTGTTCTTCCCCAATTTCTTAACTCTATGGACAAGCTTTCCTGGCCCAAAGAAAAGCTAGACGTTATTCTTCTTCTGGAAGAGGACGATAAAGAAACAATAGAAGGGGTTCGTAGAATAGATCTGCCATTTTATGTTCGAGCACTTATTGTACCCCACTCAATTCCAAAAACAAAGCCAAAGGCATGCAACTACGGCCTTTCTCACGCAAAGGGAAAGTATCTTGTAATTTATGACGCAGAAGATATGCCCGATAGCTTGCAGCTTAAGAAAGCATACCTTGGATTTCAGAAGGTAGATAAAGATATTATTTGTCTTCAGGCAAAACTGAATTATTATAATCCTCATCAAAATCTTTTAACCCGCTTTTTTACGGCAGAGTATTCGCTTTGGTTTGACCTGACACTTCCCGGTCTTCAATCAATCAATACAACGATCCCTTTAGGAGGAACATCAAATCACTTCAGGATAAAAAATCTTACAGAAGTTGAGGGTTGGGATCCCTTCAACGTCACAGAAGACGCTGATTTGGGAATGCGTTTGTTTAATAAAGGCTTTAGAACCGCCATTATTGATTCAGTGACGCTAGAGGAGGCAAATAGCAAAGTCGGAAATTGGCTAAGGCAGCGATCGCGATGGATAAAAGGTTACATGCAGACCTATCTTGTTCATGTCCGTCAAGCTTTTAAGTTTGCAAAAGGCATAGGAATACATTCTCTGATTTTCCAGCTTGTAATCGGAGGAAAAATTGCGTTCATTCTT
>JBBTXK010000048.1:0-4900 GCA_038062315.1 Patescibacteria group bacterium | reverse complement strand
TGGCTTGATGGCTTTCATATAACAACTTGTATAGGAGAAACAACAATGGGTTTTTTTTCTCGGGGAATTTCTGAATCTCTCAAGTCCTCAAGATAAAGTTCTGCTGCCTCCTTAATATTAACAAGTGCTTCTTCGAAGGTCTCCCCTTGTGAAATGCACCCTGGAAGTGCGGGGATTGTAACTGAATAACCCCCTGAATCTTCAGGTTCAAAAACAGCAGTATATTTTAGAACTTTTGCGACTTTTTTCTTAACCATAACTTTTTAATTATAGCACAAAAAGACAAGAATTTTTCAAGCAATTCTTACTCTTTTTTGGGTACTTTCCAGAATAGTTTTATTGATTTCCAACACCCGGTGTTGTTTAGCTTCGAACATAGGGATTTTAATACCAAATTATAGGACTTCTGGTAAGAATTGCTAGAGAAGAATTAATTAAAGAGACTGCTGGCATTGAGGATTGTCATGTTGATTATTTTTTTTCCTCTTTTTGTAACTGTAATGTCATTTTTCCCAAGAGCTGCCTTGTCAGATTTTTTTGCATCTTCAAAAATCACATACACAGCATCCCCTTCTCTATCATAAGCAAACCACAAAGGAGGCTTCTGCATCTTAACAATGTGGCGCAGTCCTAGTTTTGGTAACACAGTATTTACGAATGTCTGCTCCATCTTAATTCCTTTTTAAATAACCATGACGTATCAGTTTTTTCATAGGCCGTGGTGATGAAAGCATCTGGGCAGAATCTATATCCACAAGTCAATCCTAGCATCTTTGAGGCTGAATTACCATTGGGGAGGAATTGTCTGAAAGCGGCCGTGAGTAGGCTGAGATACATCGGTAACACTTCTGAAGTTAAAGAGACGAAAAATTTTGCGGAAGATTTTATTGAAAGACTGAAATTTGTAGGGAAGGCATCAGAGGAAGAACTGGATAAAATAGCTTCAAAAACATCCAAGAATCGTTAAGAGCTTATGGCAGAAGCCTAAATGATATACTATATGATACAATCAAAACGTCAAATGTCTTCTAAAAGGAAAGTCTTACCGATGTGGTCAGCCAGAACAGGCCGTTGACAAATGTATGTAAATGCGATACTATACAATTAATCACGAGGGAGAATACGACCAATAGACTACGTGTCTATTTGCTACGCCTCCCATTTTTTATGGCTTAAGCTCTACCTTGTCCTTGTCTCTAATCAAGAATATCTTAAATCTCTGAAAAGACTTGAGTAAAGAAGATTCAGATTTTCTATTTGGAATAATAATGTTGAGCAACTTTTTGTTTTTCACTAAGAATTCATGCAGGCAATAAAAATCTCCATCCCCTGAAACAATTAGTGCTTTGTCATATTTATCGTACAGAATTTTTGCTGAATGAAGCACAAGCTCCGCGTCAACATTTCCCTTCACTTTTCCAAAACCGTCCTTTACGGTTGGTTTGAATACCAGATCATATCCATAAGATTTTAGTCTCTTATATAAACTTTCATTTTGTTTTATATACCCTATAAAAAGAACTGCTTTTTGTATGCGAAATTTATCAGATAAATATTTCCTAAACTTTCTGTAGTCTAACTTCCATCCTTTATAAATTACTCTTCTCCCTTTGCGAATATCTTTGCTTGTTCCTAAATTTAAATTTTGACTATCGATAAAAGCGTAGACTTTCATAACCTTTATTTCTCATCTTTGTCTAGTTTATTTTAGCATTTTTGAGGCTGGAAAGCTATATCCTTCCACCTTAGAGGTGGGATAGATTCGCCACCTTGGGAAAATACAAGGAAAAACAAAATCTCTTCGCTCTTCTCTACTTGCAATCTTATATTGCTTGTGTCATAGTTTAATTGTGGAGAATTCAAATCAAACTTCTCAAGCTCAACAACCAGTCAATTCAACCCCGCCTTCTGTTAATAATTCAAGTGGATCAAAACTGATTCCTATTATTCTTGGGATCGCAGTTGTTGTCATAATCGCCATAGGAGCATATGCTTTGGGCACCAAACAATCCCAACCTGTTGTTCAAAACACTATCCAAACAACCCCCATTCCCTCCCCAGTTCCCACATCTAGTTCTATTGTTCTTCCCACAATAGATCCTTCAATAACCGCAAATTGGAAGACGTATATTGATACTACTTTTCCATTTAGTATTAAGTATCCATCTACATGGAGCTTAAAAGTTACAAAAGATGCTTTAGATATACCTACAATTAACTTACGACACACTGAAGATTCAAGTAATATTTATCCTACTGAGTTATTTATAGGAGGTCCTGCCGTATACTCAACATCTGGTGCGATATGCGCAAATACAACTTGTGAAAAGAATGGATCATTTACAATATCTATTGGAAGTGATGTAATAAATACTCCAATTGTCCAAGTCATGAACAAAAACGAAGCAAGCTATTATAGATTTCAATTTGGGCTACCTAAAATCTTTCAAAAAAAACTTGAGGGATATTCTTCACCCACAGTTCCAACCGTAACTGCAAATTATTATACGCCTGAGGATAAAAATCAGATAGACCAAATCCTCTCGACCTTTCGATTCTCAAATTGATCCCTTGAATCCGCCAGCTGGCGGAGAAGTGGGACAAATTCACCAGTCAGTAATAGTTGTCATGCCGATCAGGCTCTGCCTGATTCGGCATCTCCCCCTCACCCTGACCCTCTCCCGACGAGGCGAGAGAGGGAACGGGAGAGGGTGACCGAGATCCTGAAACAAGTTCAGGATGACAAGTTAGGTGAGATTCTTCTCAGGCTACGCCTGATCAGAATGACACCCGTACTATTTCCCTTTTCTCGGTTTGAAAAAGTAATAGTAGACAACCGGGATAAAGAAGAGCATGATGGTTCCTGAGAAAGTCAAACCCGCGATGATTGCTCCGCCCAATCCTCTCCACAACGGATCCGATAAGGTAATCGGAATAAGACCAACGATTGTACAAAAAGATGTCAGCGCAATTGGTTCAAGGCGGCTTTGTCCCGCGTCGGAAATTGCCTCAATAAGTTTCATCCCCCGCTTTTCATTCTGGACAATTTTATCAACCAGAAGAATTGAATTCTTAACTACTATTCCAAAAAGAGCCAACATTCCAATAAGCGCTGGAAATGAAAGCGGCGTACGTGTAAGTGCAAAGATAATAAATACTCCTGAGATAGAAAGCGGAATTACCAACATAACAATAATCGCCCGTCTAAAAGACGAAAACTGAATAACCATTGTAATTATAATCAAAATAAATGACAAAACCATTGCCTGAAAGATTGACTGAACCGATTGTTCGTTTTCTTCATTTATTCCGCCGCTTTTCCAGGAATAACCATCAGGTAACTTAAGCTTTGAGTCAACGAATTTCTCAAGCTCGCTATTTTTCTCCTGCACATTGATTCCCGGGGCAACCGCAGCAGTTACTGAGAGTATTCGTTTTCCATCCTCTCTTGTAATAAGTGTCGGGCTGGGAGACAAATGAATTGTCCCAAGAGCAGAAACTGGTACACTGCCAAAAGGAGTCGGGATAGTAAGTAGACTTATGTCTTGGGCTGAAATTGGATTCGAAGACAAACGAATAGTCAGGTCTTTTTCCTCAGTTGATCCGGGAAACGAATGCTCGTCAACAGCAATTCCGGATGCGTACGTACGAAGCCAGAGACCTAATTGATCAAGAGACAATTGATTGTCAAGAAGAGCCTGCTTGTCTGGTACAAAAGTAAGTTTGCTTGTCCCCTGCTTAACTGATTTTTCAACATTTATTACTCCAGACTCGCTCTCAAGAAAATCTTTTGTCTTCGTTGCATACTTATCAAGTGTAGTAATGTCATCACCAAGAAGAGCAATCTGAATTTGGGCTCCGGCCGGCGGGCCTCCCGAAAGTTCTTGGACATTTAGTATACCCTTGTTGTAAGAGGCAAAGCTTTTTCGAATTCCCTGGGCTATTTCCGCAGATGTTGGCCGTTCCCCTTTTTCAACAAGATTGAGAGTAAAAAGTACATTGTTTGCAGACGATCCTATTATTCCTTCCTGTTGATTAAACCCGCGTCCGATGTCTGACGCTATATATTCTATATGCGGAGTTTTTGCCAATTCTCCAAGAATAGCAATCGCCTCTTTTTTTGTATTCGAAAGATTAGTTCCCGATGGAAACTCAAGCGAAACATAAATTAACTCCGAATCCGCGGGCGGAAAGAATTCGCTTTTCACAAATCCCAAAGGCAAAAGCGCGAATGAAAATACTGAAAAAACAACAACCATTGCTATTGCCTTTTTTCTGTTGGCCGGGCTAGTTAGGATTTTTTCTATGATGCTTTTGTATTTGTTGTTAATCCGGTCAAAACTGACAACTCCGTTTTTAAGAACTTCTCTTACGCGCACAGTATCAAGACTCCTGAAACGAACTCTTCCTCTTGCCCAAATCTTCCTCCATACAAGATTTGTGACAAATAAAAATGCCGCGATTGCAACTAAAAGCGCTGGAACAAGTATGGGATTTTTGGGAACTGCAAACATTATGACAGAAATAAACATAATCACTCCAAAGACTCCAAGAAACACGCGAACCCGAAAAGGAACGCTTGACGAAAGAAGAATAATTGCAACCGGCATAGTTATAAACATTCCAACAACAAATGATCCCATCAAGGCTGTTGAAACAACAATAGGAATTGATTTAATAAATTCTCCGATTATCCCTGTTGACAAAAGTAACGGCAGAAAAGCCCAGATTGTTGTAATTGTTGTTGTAAAAATAGGGACAACAAAATCTCGCCAAACCAAAAGACCTGTTTGAAGAGGCGTAAATTTTCCTGTCCGGAAATACGCTGTCATGGCAGAAATAACTACAACAGTGTCATCAACCAAAAGTCCAAGCGAGAGAAGAAGAGAAAATAATGACA
>JBBTXK010000047.1:0-1571 GCA_038062315.1 Patescibacteria group bacterium | reverse complement strand
AATTCTAAGCTATTAAGTAACAGTTCACACTCCTGACATGAATTTGTCATTCTGGAGGCTGAAAGCCGATAGAATCTCACGAGATCCTTCGCGAAGTTTACACTGAGCCCGTCGAATGTGCTCCAGCATGACACGTTGTCTTAGAGCTGTGAGCTGTTACCCAAATGGTTTTAGTCCTAGACAGACATTATTATATATGCTATATGCTAGCCTGATTTTTAGTATGGTTAATCGCATTCGTCTACTTTTAGTTTTCGCAGCAGCACTTATATTCCTTGGGGTGTTAGCGTTAAATCCTATGCTTGCCCAAAGACCTGATGATGCGGCCAGTAAAAATCCACTAATAGCTCGAGAGGCAGACTCACGGCTTTTTGACGTAGAAAAAGCACGTACTGCAGACGAAGTGACGGTCAAAGAAGCAAAAACCGACGCAAACAGCCAAGAAAGCTGTGACAAAGCAAAAGAAGCCTGCAGAGCAAAATTAGCAAGAGTAGTCGCAGCTCAAGCGGATACTGAGTGCAAGCTCTATACAAAAGTTAAAGATGAAGGTGAAGTCTGCAGAGTCCATAGGGGTAACTTTAATCCAACCGAAAATACTACGTATGGAGAATGTATTAAGACTCGAGAAGGAACACACGTGGTAGAGTGCAAAATTTCAAAACCAGTCAAATATACCTGCAATTAATCCCCCTTACTATTTGAGAAAGGGTTAATCCAAGTCTAATTTTTTTATCCCCTGACATTTGAGAATATCTTTCTAGTAAAAGTGCGTTTATCTTTTGCATAGCTCCGCATTAAGGCATTGCTGAATGGTGCTTGCACCACCTATTACCTGAACATCTTTGTCACTCGCAGCTTTCTTTGCCTGAGAAATAGCACTCTCAATACCATCAGTTACAAATGTAAAGGTAAGTCTGTCATTTCCTTTGGGATACTTTGCTGGAGGCGTATGTGTCAAGACAAAAATGGGAGTTTGGAATTCATAGTCATCGTTAGCCCACAAAAATGGGTCTGCCATCTCATACACATGTCTCCCCATAATAACAGCACCTGTATTTTTAATCATTTTCTTGAAAGAAGGAGCATCAAGGAGTTCAGAAAAATCTGGACTAAGTTTTTCTGCGCTTCCGTTACTCTCATTAATAAAGCCGTCCAAAGACATGGTCATACCAGCGATTACTTTTCCCATGAGGTAATTATATCAAATGAAGCATCCTAAATCCGAAGAAATCCATAGAAAACCGTAGAAATGCTCCCCCGAGAGGACTCGAACCTCTAACCTAGCGATTAACAGTCGCGCGCTCTACCATTGAGCTACAGGGGAACGTGTTTTATTTTATCACTAAACAAAGTATAAATCCACAAAAGCATATTTGCCGCTTGAATTAATCCATTACGAGGCATATAAAAATAAAGCCGATGCTAAACGAAGAGAACTTTATTTAAAATCAAATCGTGGAAGAACAACATTAATGACCATGCTAAAGGATTATTTTAGAATGAGCCAGATATAGAATTGTATCTGACAATGCTTAAAGAATATTTTGTCGAAAAATAGGTAACATCGAAGG
>JBBTXK010000046.1:0-2642 GCA_038062315.1 Patescibacteria group bacterium | reverse complement strand
ATTTGCTGCTTCTATATTTATTTCCTGCCGAGCTTTTGATGCTAATTTCATAGTTTTAAAAACTAAATCATGAAGTTCTGGATATTGCTTTACGTGTTCTTCTTTAAAATAATCCCCCCACAAAATTCTTACTTCATGTTTTACAATCTCTGCATGATCTTCCTTTACGCGAGTGTATCTTGAAATTTGGCTAATAATCTTCTTTCTTTCTTCAAACGCAGGTTCATGCTTACTTGTTTTTAAATCATTAATAAGATTTGTCATCCTTATAACAGTATGCGCCGCAAGCTGCGCTTGATGCGGATCATAAATCCCGCACGGAATATCACAGTGCGTATAAGCTGTTTTAGAAGGAAGAAATTTTATTAAAAGTTGTAGAAAGTATTTGATTATCATCAATTTACATAATAAAAGACAACAAAGCTAAAGTCAATACCTCTATTGCAAACAAAAATAGTTTTCTGTAGTATACAAACATGCTTCATAATCTTGACGTAGTCTGTGTTGGTAGTGCAAAAATAGACATCTTTTTATCGCTTCACGAAGCAAATAAGCACCTTAGATTAATTCCAAAAACCAATGAGTTATGCTTGAAATATGGAGAAAAAATAACTGTTGATAAGGCAGATCTATTGCTAGGCGGAAACGCGGCAAATGTCGCAGTCGGCTTAAGCCGGTTGGGGCTAAAAACATCAATGCTTGCAGAAATAGGTATGGACGAATTCAGCGAAAAAATTACAAAAACACTCCAAAGCGAAAATGTTGATATTTCTCGTATTCAAAAAACAAAAGGAGAGCCATCCTCTTTCTCTACAATTATTAACTTCAAAGGAGAAAGAACTATTCTCTCCGAACACCTAAAAAGAAAGCACGACTTTAACTTTGATAATATTTCTACAAAATGGGTATATTTAACATCTCTGGGAGAAGAGTGGAAAAATGCATACGCCACAACAGCTGAATTCGTGAGAAGTTCTAAATCTCATCTTGCCTTTAATCCAGGCACTATGCAAATAGACAAAGGCTATAAGCATTTATCAAATATTTTAGCGCTCTCTGATATTTTATTTCTGAATAAAGAAGAAGCCACACGAATTTCCTCCGCCAATTCGGCGGATCCAATTTCCAATAAAAAAGACGATAAAAAGATTATAAAACTGCTGTTGACTAAATTACAAAACCTCGGGCCAAAGATTGTGGTTATTACCGATGGGAAAAACGGATCGTATGCAATTCGTGAAAAAGGAGAAATTTTTAAAGAAGATATAGCAGAAGCAAATGTTGTCGAAAAAACTGGTGCCGGAGATGCTTATTCAACTGGATTTTTGGCCGCCATATTACACGGTCTATCTATCAAAGATGCTATGCATTGGGGAACATTAAACTCTGGAAGTGTAATTGGGAAAGTTGGAGCACAAAAAGGACTTCTGACAAAAGAAGAAATGGAGAAAAAATGATAGGTAATTCAAGAGTCAATAATATACTATAAGCTATTGACAAGATTACTTTCTTAACATATGCTAAGTTCAAAGAAAATTTTAATTCCAAAGAATATGATAAAATTGCCCTTACGCTTATCTCTTTTTCTATCTCTATTAGTTGTTGTATTATTAGTCCTCGGAGGCCTAACATTAAATTCAGTGTTGGCCCAGAGACCCGAAGAACCAGGGGCAAAAAATCCATTGAGGGCAGCACAAGAGCTAGATTCACGGCTTGTTGACGTTGAGAAAGCTTGTATTGCAGATGAAGTCACTATCAAAGAGGCAAAGGCAGAAGGCGTTAGCGCAGCCGCAGCCGGTAATAGCTGTGAAAATGCGAAAGCAGATTGCAGGAAAAACTTAGCAAGGAAAGTAGCAAAGGACGCAGATAAGGAGTGCAACAACTATACGAAAGTCCAGAATGATGCTGAAATCTGCAAAGCTCATAGAGGAAATTTTAATCCAACAGAAAACATTAAATATGAGCCGGAAAACTGTACAGAACGTGTGGGTGAACACGGACAGAAAGACTTTTTCGTAGCCTGCACAATTGTAAAACCAGTCAAATATACCTGTAATTAATACTTGTTAACTCCCCCCTTTTCTGCGAAAATAGAACTCAATGAGAGTATATTTAGGAACAGATCACGCGGGATTTGAATTAAAAGAAAAAATCAAATCATATCTTTCTGAAAATGCATATGAAGTTGAAGATTGCGGGGCATTTAGTTTTGACAAAAATGACGATTATCCAGATTTTATTGCAAAGGCTGCCATTGGTGTTTCTAAAAATCCAAACTCAAAAGGCATTGTCTTTGGAAAATCAGGCGCTGGAGAAGCAATTGTTGCAAATAAAATAAAGGGCATAAGAGCGGTTTTTGGTTTTAGTAAAGAAAACGTTGAACTCTCTCGTCTTCATAACGACGCGAACGTTCTTTCGCTGGGTAGTGCATTTGTTAATGAAGGATTGGCAAAAGAGTTAGTTAAAATCTTCTTGGAAACCCCTTTTTCAAACGAAGAAAGACACAAAAGAAGAATTGAGAAAATTAGAAAAATTGAATCTAAATAGACATCAACTATCAATTTCAGTGTCATTGCGAGAATCAGTCAGGCTAAGCCTGACTTGAGACGAAGCAATCCTCTATTTGAGATTGCTTCGCTCAT
>JBBTXK010000045.1:0-1318 GCA_038062315.1 Patescibacteria group bacterium | reverse complement strand
TCCCATTACGCTAAACGTGATTAAAAAAGTAAGAGGAGCGGAAAGTGCTGAAACAATTGCCGGTCTTATCCCCAAAAAAACAAAAAGCACTAACATTACCAAAGCAATTACTATGAAAAAATCTCTGACAAGCTCATTAAACTGCTCGTCTATCTCTTCCGATGTATTAAGAAGTGTTACTGCCTCAAACCTATTGTTGCTTTCTTCAATTTCTTTATTGATAAGATCCTTTGCTGCCCGAACCGATTTATCGATATTTGCTGTTTTGACGCGAAAAATATCAAGAGTAATTGATCTTTGAATCTCCTCATTCTTTCTTACGAAAAACGATTGGGCCTGATCCGGCTTTGGATGTTCTGAAATAACAGCAATGTCAGAAAGGGAAACAGTTTGTCCTTCCAGATTTATTCGAAGTCTTCGGATATCCTGAATTGAGATAGTGTCAGGATCAATACTTAGTGCAAAACTGCTTGAATTCGTAGTAACTGCGCCCGCAGGAAAACTTTTAAGTGAATTTTGAATAATAGGAGTTAGCTGAAAAGGACTTATTCCATAGGAGGAAACAACTTCTGGTTTTATGGTTATCTCGATTTCAGTCTCCTCAAGTCCCGATAGATTGACATTGTCAATTTCGGGAAGTTCAGAAAGCTTCTCTTTCAGACGGTTTGCAAAAGTAAAAAGCGATGCGTCATCAACACTACTTATTAAGGCAAGCTGCAAAATCGGCTGGTTTTCGAAATCTAGCTTGAAAACATTTGGGTCTGTTGCGTCTTCCGGAAGATTCCGTATGGTATCCATTGCTCCTTGCACATTGTCGCGGGCAATGTCTGGATCAGTACCGGAATTGAATTCAATATTAACAATGGAAGCTGAATCACGCGAAGAAGAAATAACTTTTTTGACATCTTCAAGTCCCCTTACCGCGTCTTCAATGGGTATTGTAACAAGACTCTCAACGTCTGTTGGATTTGCTCCCGGAATTACTGTTGAAATAAGAACAATAGGAATTTTAATTTCCGGATTAAGAGTGCGCGGCAGTCCCATGTAAGAACTGATTCCAATTATCAGAATAAGAAACAAAAGCAATAATACCAAGCGGGTATTCGCAAGATATTTGGCAATAAAAGTATCTGCGAGTCTCGGATCAAACCGAAGCTTTCGTAAAGAATCCGAATGTTGGTTTGCCATACATAAAGTTAATTGTCAATTGTTAAATGTTAATTGTTAATTGTTACTCTGTCTCCTGCCAAAATATTACGATTGAGAATTATCTCATCTCCTTCAGAAAGCCCCTCTACCTCAACCTTACCGCCAATTA
>JBBTXK010000044.1:0-3998 GCA_038062315.1 Patescibacteria group bacterium | reverse complement strand
TCTCTTCCCCAAAGTCCCCAAACGCAGGCTTCAGAAAAGTCCCAGAGTGAGCGGGTGAAGGGAATCGAACCCTCGTATCGACTTTGGAAAAGTCGTGTTCTGCCATTGAACTACACCCGCACATCTTCTTAATTTATCAACCGTCACATTCACGGGATCCTCGAAAAGCTAAGTCGCATTCGCTCCAAGCTTTTCGGGAGAAAGGTGATGTTGAACCGCTCAACTAATCCCGCCTATGTTAAAATTATAGCATAAAACTATTCTTGAACAAAAAATGAATTTAAGCTAAAATATAAAATATATATAGGCAGTCGCGGTGGTGGAATGGTAGACACGAAGGCCTTAAGAGCCTTTATCCATAAGGATGTGAGAGTTCGACTCTCTCCCGCGGCACCCTTCGCTTTCGCTCAGGGTAAACTGGAAAGCATTAATTGCCAGTTTACGCCGAGGAGCGTAGCGACGAAGCGGGGACTAGCTCAGTTGGCTAGAGCGTTCGGTTTGGGACCGAAAGGTCAGAGGTTCAAATCCTCTGTCCCCGACAAAATTGATTTTAGTATTGCCATTTATAGCGTAATTCCCCTGAAGCTACAGAAGTAAAACAAGAAACCTCACCAATTAAGTAAAAACAATATAGCTAAGCAATACACAATTTAATCTCGCTAACAAACAATCATTTAACAATTGCCCACGATCGTTGTCTATAGTTAAATGCCTAACTACCATTTTCCGCTCGAGCGGGAGTTTGTGGGAAATTTGAATTTAGAATTGGATTTTAGAATTGGATTAATGATAAAGTTCCCACTTTACAAAGAGGTTATTGACACATTTTTCTATATCTGCCTATACTGCATTTAGATCCTGTTTGACATGATGGACAGATGGGAGGTGAGTTAAATGAAGATGTTGCACATGGCTGCATTTGTTCTTACAGTGGTGGGTGCTTTAAATTGGGGATTAGTTGGACTTTTTCAGCTTAATGTTGTAGAATCAATTTTCGGCGGAATGGGACTTACAAATGTAATCTACATTTTGGTAGGAGCATCAGCTGTATACATAGCAATAACGCATAAAAACGATTGTAAAATTTGCAGTGCTAAGTAGAATAAAAGAAAATTTTATTTTGTACTTAGGATTATTTTGCTAACTAAAACTTACTAAATGATTTTAGGTTAGGATTGTTATCTTTATGGAGAAAATAATAAGTCTTGATGAAAATGTTATTCTGGCTTTGGACTTTTTTATCAAAAATAAGCCTCCTTCTTTAGATGTCAACAAATTCAATTTACCCTTTGTTGTAGGTTCTGGAAACGCTTATAATACGGGATTAATTTTATTCTCAGAAAAAGCCGCGATATTTGCTGACGAAAGCAGTTTCAAGCGACTCATCACCGCTTTTGATAAAGCAATTCGTAAAAAGCTAATAAAGGAAGCTGTAATTATATCTGCCTCCGGGAGCAAAGACTCTGTCTGGGAGATTGAGCTTGCAAAGAAATATGGGCTTAAGACTTCACTTTTAACTACAAAAGCAGAATCTGAAGCTTCTAAAATTGCTGACAGAGTTTATATTTTTAAGTCAATTGACGAGCCATACACCTATAATGTTTCAACCTACATGGGAATGATATTATCGGGAACCTTAGAAAATCCTGCAAGAATCAAAGATTATATAAAATCGTTAAAATTTCCTGACAATTTCGACAATTATAAAAGCTATTCTTTTGTTGTGCCCGATAAATATATGTATATTTGCCCAATGCTCGATATTAAGAAAAGCGAATTATTCGGTCCTAATTTATCAATGAGGGCATTTAGCCAGGGACACGCGAGGCATGCGAAATTCGTAATAATATCTAAAGAGGAATTAGTTGTATCTCTAGGACAGAAAAATGAATATTTTGGCGATCCAGATCACAGATGGAACATTGGTCTGCCAAAAGATTCGAATTTTGCCACTGTTATGGCTGCTACCTATTATATAGTAGGCAGGATTCAAGCTTCAAAACCAGCGTATTTTAAACAAAATATTGCTCGATATGTCACAGACGATGGTCCAAAAGCATATGGAAGCACAAAGCCTTTTGATCTTATCGTTCCTGGATCCAAAACAATTTAATTCCTTTTTCTGCCTAATTTAATGTTCGATTTTAGACGATTGGCACGCGCCATATTTTGTTGATCCTGAAGTTTAATCCGTGCGGTAGTCCTCTTGTCAATTGTATCCTGACACGATTTATTTGAGCACCTATAGGAAGTTATAGTAATTTTAGAAAAGTTGTCCTTTGTTTCAGTCTTATTAATAATAATAAGCTTACTTCCACACTGACTACACGCTAATGTTCCCTTTTTTTGTTTAATTAATATCAACTTGACTCCCATTATACCACAATTTATGTATAATGAAAATATAATTCTTTTTAGTCCTATATTAATAAATCCTCTTGACAAACCATTAGACAATGTGCATTAATTTATATATGGCTAGAAAAAGTAAAACAAGAAGGACATCAAAGGCCGATAAGCAGTTGCCAGATGTTTTTGCGTTTACTATTATAGTGTTTATTATCATTATGTCATTCTCTGTTATTGCCCTTGTAGTTTCTGCTAATCCCTTATAATAACTCCAATCGATATATTGACAGTAACTTCATTATAGATTAACATATTTCTTATGGGGGGGATATTATGTCGTATAGACCTGCTGAAGTAATGGAGGTGTTTAGGAGAACACAGTCATGACATCAGACAAAATTTTAGTTGGTATCTTCAGTCTTGTCGGAATAGGACTTACTTATTGGTTTTTCCTAATGAAAAAGGAGGAGGTGGTTTCTGTGACTGATTCGATAGATATTGCAGTTGAAGGCGGTTATACGCCAAACACAATTTCTATTCCCCAAGGGAAGACAACAAAAATAAGTTTTCTACGAAAAGATCCTTCAGGCTGCCTTGAGGAAGTGGTTATAGGAGATTTCAAAATCAAAAAATTCTTGCCGTTAAATAAAAAAGTAGCAATTGAAATAACCCCCAAAGAAAAAGGCGAGTTCAATTTTACTTGTGGAATGAACATGTTTCATGGAAAAATTATCGTTCAGTAATGTCATCCTGATCAGGCGAAGCCTGAGAAGGATCTAGACGCCGTCCTGAGAAAATCGAAGGATTCTTCGGTCGCTTCGCTCTCTCAGAATGACAAATACTATGACAAAGAAAACTTTTTCAATTAAAGGGATACATTGCGCATCTTGTGTGCGAATACTTGAGCGAGCGCTTAAAAAACTTGAAGGAGTAGCCGAAGCAAATGTCAATCTTGCAACAGAAAAAGCAACGGTAACATATGATTCTCAAAAAGTAACAAACGAACATCTTGCCTCTGCGGTTGCGAAGGTTGGGTATCAAGCATTAATAAATGAAGAATTAAAATCTGAAGATGAAGAAAAAAAGGAAAAGCAAAGAGGATTAAATGATTTAAGAAACAAAGTTATAGTAAGTTTAATGTTGGGGGCCTTAATTCTTTGGGGCTCTTTCCCGGGTTTAATGGATTCTGCACCAACTTTTTTACATAACTTCTTTGTGCAATTACTTTTAGCTACCCCTGTTCAGTTTTGGGCAGGTTTAAGTTTTTACAAAGCAACAATTCCTGCACTTAAACATAGAACTGCAAATATGGATACCCTGGTTGCAATCGGCACAACAGCCGCTTATGCCTATTCCGCAGTTGTTACTCTGTTTCCTCAAGTAATCAAAAGCTTAGGAGTTGAACCTTCCCCATATTTCGATGTAGCAACCATTATAATTGGCCTAATTTTATTGGGGAGATATTTTGAAGCAAAAGCTAAGGCTGGAACTTCAGAAGCGATCAAAAAACTCATTGGACTTGCGGCAAAAACAGCACGCATAGTACGAGAAGGTAAAGATATAGATATTCCGATAGATCAAGTGCAAATTGGCGATATCATTCGCGTTAGACCAGGCGAGAAAATACCAGTTGACGGAGAAATAATAGA
>JBBTXK010000043.1:0-2308 GCA_038062315.1 Patescibacteria group bacterium | reverse complement strand
ATCTATATCAATATCGTATAAAGGTCTTTTTGCTCCATAGCAAATTGCAGCAAGTCCACCTGTTACCTGATATGGAATATTGTTCTTATCAAACAACTCAATTAAATATTTTATAGCTGATCTCTGGTTGTCAGAGATTAAAGAGTCGATATCCATATTTTATTATTAGTGTTAGTTATCGTAAATGATTGGACAAAGAGTTGTCAAGTTAAAAATATTTCGATATGCCATAATGATGCTGTAAAAATAAAATGAGTCAAGAAAAATTAGTTAAGATTTCCAATATAGCTTTACAAAAACAAGCGAATAATAAGTTAGCCTGCGGTTTGGACATAGCAGTGCAATCATCAGATTATTCTCCAAGATCAATGCCATGGAATTCAAATGATTACCTAATGAATGTAGACAGAACAGGGGTCTTGTCTTCACCAGAAAAAACAGCAAGTCTTCAGCCTATGCTGTGGAATGATCTTTGCTCGGAATACGATGCAGAGAATTTTTGCAAATACTTGGAGCAAAGTGGATTAGAACTATCTCCCGCTTTTAAATCTTTTGAAGGTGTTTGGCGAAAAGATGAATATAGCCATTATTTAGGGTTTTTGCGTATATATTCTAGATTATACGAAGAACCCGAGGAAGAAGTTGCAAAACGCCTAGAACATAGAAAGGCCGATTTCAAGCCAATAGATAGATTCTTGAAAGATGAGTTTACAATCGCACTTCTTTTGGCCTACGATGAAATTGCTACTGCTAAAGCTTATTCCCAAGATTATAAGCTATATACATCATTTGAAGACCCAGATTACCTAAAATGGATAAAGTTAGTTACTAGAGACGAATCCATACATTTCACTAATCTTACCAAACTTATAAACTTTAAGTATCCAAATAGAATACCTGAAGTATCTCAACTTGTGAGCCAATTTATTGAATGGGATTTGGAGGGAGGAGAATATAAGGGCACATTCGTTCTGGATCACGAAGGAGGGGATTATTTTACTCCTGAGTTTTTACGTGATTGTGGAAGAATAATTAATCACGCACTTGATCCTAAAAAACCAGTAACTATACCAAGTGCTGCAAATATATAGAAAGTTTTAAAATTATACTAACGTTGATATTAATCAATATTTCGATTTGGATACTTTTTACCTCGATTCTCTATACTGCACTCTATATCTTTTGTCTTAAAAATATCTTTGAAATATTCTATTGCTATTTTTGTATTGAACTCTTTGCATGAATAGACATCTGCTGTTATGAACCTTCGCTTGATAAAAGTATGAATGCTTATGTGAGATTCCTGAATCATAACAAATCCTGACCATCCTCCCGGATCTCTTTTGTCATTTGCTTCTGCAAAAAGAACATACGGCTTCATGAGTTTTTTCATTCCTATTTTTTCCGGAAGAGTATCGAGGATATTGTAAACAAGATTCTGATCATTTAGTGTATTCGGATCGCAGTTGTATGCATCAAGCATCAAGTGCAGTCCAAAGGGAATCTGTCTTCTTGCCATAATACTACGATACAACACAACCCCTAAAATGGCAAGTAAGATATTTTCTTCACCAGGCAATTAAATCAGGAAATTTTAATTCTAGACAGTATTTATCTGTCTTTCTATCCGCTGGCGTGTAAAAGATAAGGTCGAATCTTGGATCGCTTATAATATTTACAACAAACATATGAAACCTTAACGTGCGTGTTTTTCCATCATAAATACCAGTTATCTTCTTGTATTCATATCTTAAGAATTTATCATAAGCACTAGGTTCTATTGTAGGCCAAAGTTTCCTAAACTCTTGGTGTTTCATTAGGGATTGAATCAATTTTTTATACCATGCTTCATTCTGAAACCGATGGTTTATTGCTTTAAATGTAGCAATATGAGCAACAGCAAACGGTTTAAGTCTACTCTCATCATCTCCCTTTTGTATTGTGCTTTTTAAGATATCTTTTAAGAACGGTGCCTCTAGGATGTTTGGTTTTGACTTACTTACGATCGTTTTCCAGTTAGTTGGAAGTATAAATACGTGTGCGGTAGTATCATTTGTATAAAGCATCCTCCAGCTAAAATCTAATATATAGGCAGGGTAACGCCAGTTATCAATTTTAGTTTTTACTTTTTTGATAATATCCTCAATCTCTTTGTCCGTTGGCAAATAACCGCCGGCGTATAGAAGCTGGCCTCTTTCCTGTTCATTTAGCTCAAGGGCTTTTATGATTTTTTCGATTGTTTCTCTTGTAGGTTTTCCGACTCTTCCTTGCTCAATTTTTGAAAGTCTGCTTGTGTCTTTCCATCCAA
>JBBTXK010000042.1:0-8709 GCA_038062315.1 Patescibacteria group bacterium | reverse complement strand
TTAACGATAACTCTTCGGTTGCGGTACAGCTTATAGAGGTAGTTTTGTTATTGGCAAGGCAGATTGGCGTAAAAAATGTATACGCATTTTCGCGCCCGTCGGGGCTGGCAAAATATATGAGTCAAAAAAATTAAATTTTTTGGGGAAATAATGATTGAACAATTGAAAAGGCTTTATTTGTATCTTTCCTCTCCAAAATTAATGTCAATTCGCGATACGCAGAAACTACCTCTATGATATTAACGCCTTCCCAGGCAAGAGATTTTAGAAAAAAATAAAAAACTCCGGGACTAAAAATAGCTTCTTTCGGAAGCCTAATAGTAATTGAGCAAAGATCATGGAATTCATCAACGATATCTTGATCTTTGAGTAGCCTCTTTATACTTGAATAAAGATCGCGGCTTAGGATAATTGTCGTCTCAAAGACTCCCTCAGTTATGGTAAAGAAACTTTCTGCATGAGATTTTAGTTTGAAAAGATCAGGATATTTCTCAAAAAGATCTTTAGAATTTGCAATATTGATTTCAATCAAATTAGATCTTGTGATCATATCTGGTGTGTTTTTAAATATATTTTTGTAAGTAAAGCGTGGCTTAAGTCCTCTTACGATTCTTCTTATGGCCATGATAATTGCAGAATTACTTGTTTTCTTAACAAGCATTTCTTCTAGTTCTGGTTTTATATAGCGCGCAAGCGAAGAAGTGTTGATTAGGCCTTTTTCTAGAGCTTCTTGCAAGTATCTTGACCTCTCGATTATTCTTTTGGCAGCCTCACTTATTGTAATCATGTTAAAATTTTAACACATATTACATCTTTTATCAATATTTTACAAAAAATTGACACAATTCGATGTTTTGCTTAAACTACTTACTTAATTATGTTGCAAGAAAATAGATTTACAGAAGCAGCTTACGGTTATATGCGAGAGAGAGTTAAGGAATATTCGGCCCAACTTCATAGTAGCGTAACTGTAATTAATAATCAGACTGGACTGGCAGCTCGTATGGTTTGTGGAGATATGGGAGAACTATGTCCTGACCTTTCTCTTGTTTGGGAAGGAATGCAAGAAGATAAGTTTGTGCTGAAACCTCCTATTTCGGAGCTTGAAGAGAGCTATAGGGAAGGACAAGCAATAGTTTTAGTCGCTCCAGTTGCTGGCAAAGAAATTGGAGTTGGTTATATTAGACGTTCTAATTTATTGGACGATAAAACAAAACTTAGACTAGGATTGTCAGAAAGAGTTGGCGTAAATATTCAGGAAATAGGGTCATCATTTCTAGTGAAAGAATATAGAAAAACTGCTATTATAGACGGTGAGAAAATATCTTATTACGAATTGATGCGAAGATTGTCGATGGCAGAAGCGCTTCCTGATATTGTGTCTGGTAAGTTGCTTATTATAGGAACGTCAAAAAATAAGAGAATGGTTGAGATAAATGAAAGGATGAATGAGGAACCAATTTTTAAAGAATTTGGAGTTGGATTATTCAATACGGTTCACACATCAGCGACAACAGATTTAATTGCACCCTTTACTTGTGTTTGTTCTCCTGATTTTGGTTATGGATTTCAACTTACTAGGTATTGTCCAAAACGCATAACAGGGGAGCAATTGGATAATCTTGACAATTTGGCAAAAGAATCACCAGACAGAGAAATTCCTTGCGTCATGTATGTTTCAAGCAGTGCTCTTGCAGCCTATACCAACCAACAGCTGAGAGCTGTATATTCAAATGAGGGTAGATATGGAGAAATAGATTCTCAAGGAAATCTGGTTAATGCATTACGGGTTTTATCTTATTATCCAAAATGATAGACAAAAAAATACTTACTAAAACATTTTTCGATCTTGTTAAGATAGATAGTCCTTCCGGGCAGGAAAAAAAAATATCATCTTATCTGTTAAGAAAATTTCTATCACTAGGCTTAAGCCCCCATTTAGATAAACAAAGGAACGTATTTGTCAAAGTTCCCGGACAAGGATTCCCCCTTTTGTTGTCTGCCCATATGGATACCGTAGAACCGGGTAGAAATATAAGGCCAATTATTAAAAACGGCATTATTAAATCAGATGGAACAACTATTTTGGGAGCAGACAATAAAGCAGCAGTTGCTGTGCTTGTTGAGATATTAAAGTATTTGCATGCAAAAAAACTAAATCATAGAAGTCTTGAAATTGTATTTACGGCATCTGAAGAAGTGGCAAATCTTGGTGCAGCAAATCTTGATTATGGAGGCGTTTTGGCGAAGGAGGGATACATCTTTGATAATCCTAACCCTATTGGCACCATAATTAGTGGTTCTCCTTTTTATAATAGATTTGATATCTCAATTTCAGGAAAATCTACTCATTCTTCTAAGCCTCAAGATGGAATAAATGTAATTCCTATATTTATTCATGCAATGCGAGATATTAATTTAGGTAAAGTGTCAGAAAATACTCTTGTCAATATTGGCGTTGTCAGGTCTGGACATGTTCGTAATTCCGTTCCTGGAGAAATGATCATAGAAGGAGAGGTCAGAAGTTTTTTAGAAAAAGAAGTAAAAGAATATTCTCAAAATATTATTAAAACCTTCTTCTTAGTATCTAAGAAGCATGATGCAAAGATAAAAACTTCAGTTGTTCGTGAAAATTCGGGGTATTTGTATTCACAAAAAGATCCGTTTATAAAGAAAACGCAAGATATAATGCGCGATCTTAGAATAAATCCGGTTTTAAAGAAAATTTGGGGATGTTCGGATGCAAACATATTTTTGGAAAAAGGTATTAAAGTTTTAAATTTGGGAAATGGATCTAAAGACACGCATACTACGAGAGAATCAATTTCTATAGATGATCTTTTCAAACTCAGCAATCTTATTTTTTCAATAGTAGCTTATTAAATAATTTTTTGATGGTTATTAGTTTTAATAGATTAAATTGTTGTGTAGACCGAAAGGTCAGTTGGGGATGAAAATAGGGTGGCACAACTTGGTATTCCTGTTTTGACAATTGGTCCTTTCGGAGGAAACGCTCATGAGGCAAATGAATGGGTATCGAAAAAAAGCATTTATAGTCTAGAAAAGTTTTTATCTAATTTGATTTCATATAATTTTAGCTAGCCTATAATTTCCACTAAATAGAAAAAGTTTTGAGTTTACAGTATAATGTTGGTATGGAAGAGATAGATTTTAGAAAAGCGCGGCTTGAAAAGCTAAAAAAGTTGAGATCATTGGGGATAAATCCTTATCCTGCCTCCTATCCCAAAAAACAAACAATTGCCGATAGCTTGAAAAGCGAAGGAAAAATCGTCAGTACTGCTGGCCGCATATTTTCTCTTCGGACACACGGCAGTATCGCGTTTGCGGATCTTAAAGACGAGACTGGAAAAATCCAAATTTTTTTCCAGAAAAAATTATTGGGAGAGTCATATAAAAACATAGAGCTTTTAGACATAGGAGATTTTATTGGGGTTGAGGGAAAAGTTGTAAAAACAATTGCTGGGGAAATTTCTATTGCCCCAGATTCATTTGCAATTCTTTCCAAATCTTTAAGGCCATTGCCAAGTACGCACTTTGGATTAAAAGATCCAGAAGATCGTTATCGTCAGCGATATCTTGATTTGCTTATTAATCCAGAAATTAGAGAGAGATTTAATATTAGAACAAAACTAGTAAGCGGCGTTCGCGAATATCTAGATAAATTAGGTTTTTGGGAAGTTGAGACTCCAACGCTTCAGCCTCTTTATGGCGGCGCAAATGCAAAGCCATTTAAAACCCATGTCAATGCGTTAGATAGAGATATGTATCTTCGTATCGCAGATGAGTTGTATCTTAAAAGACTTGTTATTGGCGGTTATGAGAAAGTTTATGAAATTTGCAAGGACTTTCGAAATGAGGGGATAGATCACTCGCATTTTCCTGAGTTTACAATGATCGAATGGTATGAGGCATATGCTGACTATCAGAAAGTCATGGATGTTGCAGAAGGAATATTTAAGTATTTGGCCAAAAAAATATACGGACATACAACTTTGCAAATTGAAGACAAAAAAATTGATATTGGGAATAAATGGCCGAGAATAGAAATGTCTGCGATATTAAAGGAGAAATTGCGTTTGGATATAGAAAAGGAGACGCCTGAAAGTTTAACAAATTATGCTAAAAAACACTGTAAAGACATGCAGATTGTCGGAGGTGAAACAAAAGGACAGCTTATTTTTGCTATTTTTGAACATTTAATTCCTAGGACTTTGCACGAGCCAACGTGGATTATAGATTATCCGGAAGATGTAAGTCCTCTTTCAAAAGCACATCGAAGTAAGAAAGGGTGGGTTGAGAGATTTGAAGGTTATATTGGCGGAAAAGAAATCTGTGATGGATGGTCAGAGCTTACAGATCCAAAGGTTCAAAGAGAAAGATTTGTTGCAGACAGCAAAATCGCACGAAAGGACAAGGAAGAAGCTCAGCATACGGATGAGGATTTCTTAACTGCAATGGAATATAGTATGCCGCCTCTTGGTGGGATTGGAATTGGAATTGATAGGCTTGCTATGTTTTTTACCAATACGTGGGCGGTAAAAGAAGTGATGCTTTTCCCTAACCTTCGATTTGAGACAAAAATTGTAAACGAGGTTTCGAGAAAAAAGCCTGATGGACGCAGTCAAAAAGTGTCAATGACTAGAGAAGAGGCATACAAGCTTCTTACGAAATATATAAAATCTGGGAACCTTATTAAGCATTGTGTGGCAAGCGAGGCGGTAATGAAGGCAACCTATAGATATTTTCATAAGAGTGACCTCGACAAAGAAGTTGAAAATGTGTGGGGAATAACAGGATTACTGCATGATATTGATTATGAAATTGCGCAAAAAGAAAATAAGTTAGACAAACATGGCATGTTGTTTTTTGAAAAAAATTCAGATATTATTCCGGAACCAATAGCTCACGCGATCAAAGCGCATAACTATCAAAATACACATGTTGAGCCAGTTACTGATATGGATTGGGCGATAACTTGCTGTGACCAACTAACTGGTCTAGTTGTTGCCGCAGCCTTAATTCACAAAGAAAAAAAATTAGGATCTATTGATTCAGAATTTGTCATGAAACGATTAAATACGCCTTCATTTGCCAAAGGAGCAAATAGAGAGACAATAAAATTATGTGAAGAAAAATTGGGAATTCCCTTGGAAAGATTTGTAGGTATTACTCTTTCCGCAATGCAGGCAATTTCAAAAGAATTAGGATTATAAAATGCAAAAGCTTCTGATTGCTACGACGAATCCTGGGAAATTAAGGGAGTATAAGGATTCTTCCAGGTGAATGGGTCTTTTAAAAGACGCCCAGAATTCATACGAAAGTGATTATTGACATTAGGTTTCGACCTCGGTATGGTAGAGTTGTGTTTAACTTTATTACTGTACCGTAATAAAGTAAAATAAAGCTATAATGACTAAAGTTTCTAGAATAAGACTCGACGCAAGACATCTTGGGTTCTTTATAAACAACTTCTGGAACCTTATCACTCTTCTTGAGAATAAAGATCAAGTTGCCAGTTTTCTAAAAGACCTTCTAACACATACCGAAATGAAAATTTTCGCCAAGAGAATTCAGATTGCAAGGATGCTATTGGAAGGATACGATTACCGGGCTATTAAGGGATTTGTGAGAGTAACAGATCCAACAGTTGCCAAAATCAACAACAAACTTGAAACTGGAGCGGAGGGTTTAAAAACTGCAATTTATTACTTGCAAAAGATTGAAAAAGATATTGAGAAAGAGCGAACGCGGTCAACTCCCGATTTGAAGAAGAAATACCCATCCTATTTTTTGCCAGAGATAGTCATGGAGAAGACTGGGAAAGGTTTAAGAAAACGGAAGAAGAGACACTCGGTAAGGAAGTACATCGATTTATAGCTAAAATTCTTTAATACTGTACCGTATTAAAGAAATCTGAGGCTAGAATGTTGATTTTTTGAAATTTTGTGCTATTTAACTCATTATTGTAATTATTATTTGTTACGGATTTAACGAGGGTTATTAATTGATTCGGCAAGCAAACCAAGTTGTGGATTTGGGGCTATTGGTGTATTTATGCAAAAACTTCTTATTGCCACTACCAATCCTGGGAAGCTAAGAGAATACAAAGATTTTCTATCGGATCTTCCAGTGAAATTAGTTTCTTTAAAAGATATTGGGATTACAGACGACATTGAAGAAACTGGGAAAACTTACAAAGAAAATTCAAAGATGAAGGCAATTTTTTATGCAAAAAAGAGTGGCTTGCCAGCGATATCTGATGATGGAGGTTTAGAAATTAACGCATTAAGTGGTGAGCCTGGAATAAAAAGCAGAAGATGGTTAGGATACGAAGCAAGCGATGAGGATTTGATAAATCATATGATAAAGGTTTCAAAACAACTTCCTAAAAATAATCGAAAAGCAACTTTTCGGCTTGTCGTTTCGTTGGCCCTTCCCAGCGGAAAGGTCTGGAGTAGAGAGGGAAAAGTTGAGGGAGAAATTGCGAAAAAACCACACCTCAAACTTTTGCATGGATATCCATACCGTTCATTTTTCTATCTACCACACGTTAAGAAATATTATCACGAAAGCGAGTTGACCGATACCGAGATGAAGAAGTATAATCATAGATATATCGCTGTTAACAAATTAAAGCCGATTATTATTCGTGTCATCCTGAACTAGTTTCAGGATCTAAATACTTCAGAAACGAGATGCTGAATCAAGTTCAGCATGACAACGAGAAGAAATTATGTTAGACCTTAAGTTTATCAGAGAAAATCCGAGTCTTGTACAAAAAGCCGCAAAAGATAAAGGAATTGATATAGATATTAATCATGTTTTGGAAATTGACGCAAAACATAGAGAGCTTTCTTTGTCTGTTCAAAAACTGCGGGAAGAAAGAAATATCTTAACAGATTTAATAAGAGGAAGACCGACGCAGGAACAAATAGAAAAAGGTAAAAGTTTAAAAGAAAGATTGGAAAAAGAAGAACATGCGTTGAGCGCGGTTCAAGAAGAGCTTCATGAATGGTTATTAAAAATTCCAAATATTCCAGCAGGTGATGTTCCAGTTGGGAAAGATGAGACAGGAAATAAAGAGATAAGAAAAGTCGGAAATATTCCAAAATTTTCCTTTTCACCAAAATCACATGATGAGCTGGCACTATCTTTAGATTTATATGACAGAAGACACGCAGCAAGGATTGCTGGAACACGCGCCTATTTCTTGAAAAATGAATTAGTTTTGCTTGAACAGGGAGTTTTGCAACTTGCTTTAGAATTTATGATTGATCAGGGCTTTACGCCCATGACGGTTCCATGGATTGTTAACAAGGAAACATTATGGGGAACAGGATATTTCCCATGGGGAATAGACGATCATTATACAACTCAAGACGGACAAGGATTAATCGGCACATCAGAAGTTTCATTAACTGCATATCATCAGGACGAAGTATTAAATGAGAAAGATTTACCTGTTAAAATGGTCGGTGTTTCTCCTTGTTTTCGACGAGAAGTAGGAAGTTATGGAAAAGATACAAAAGGATTTATAAGGGTACATCAATTTAATAAAGTTGAACAAGTAATTTTGACTATTGCTGACGAAGAAAAAACTCGGGAGTGGCATGAAAAAATGTTGGGATTCTCTGAGGAAATTCTTCAAAAACTAGAACTTCCATATAGAGTGCTTCTTATGTGTACAGGAGACATGGGGGCAGGACAGCGTAAGAAGTATGATCTTGAAACATGGTTCCCATCGCAAAATATTTATCGAGAAACACATTCTGCTAGTTATTTTAACGACTTTCAGTCGCGGCGTTTAAATATAAAATACAAAGCAAAAGATGGCAGCACAAAGTATGTGTATACTCTTAATAATACTGTAATTGCTACGCCAAGAATTCTTGCGGCGATACTTGAAAACTACCAGCAAAAAGACGGATCAGTCATTGTTCCAAAAGTTTTAAAGAAATTTGTTTTTAATTTAGAGAAAATCTCTCCCAAAAGATAGAAATTTGACCTTCATTTTTCTTCTTTGCTTTAAGCCCTAAACTATCATTTTTGAAGCAGGGTGTTTGGCTTGACAAATTATATAAAATTATTCACGATATTAACATGTCTATAAATAAAGGGGGTGATAATTAGAATGGCAAAGAAGAAAAAGAAAAAAAAGAGATAATGGTAAGCTATTTGGAGCATTACCAATTGATCAGTTGGTAACCCTGAAGTATGCGCAAGCTTAACTTCAGGGTTTTTTTATGAATCAGACTGTGGTAAAATTTAGATATTATGTTAGGGTTTTTTAATAAACTCTTCGACTCCAACGAAAAGGAGATAAAGAAATTTACGCCATTAGTTTTGGAAATCAATGCGCTTGAAGAAAAAACAAAAAAATTAAAAGATAAAGATTTTTCTAAAAAGACAAAAGAATTTAAAGAAAGAGTTTCCGAGGGAGAATCTTTGGATCTAATACTGCCTGAAGCTTTTGCTCTTGTTCGAGAAGCCGCAAGAAGGACAATAGGACAAAGGCATTATGATGTCCAGCTTATGGCTGGTATTGTTTTGGCAACGGGTAAAATCGCTGAACAGAAAACAGGAGAAGGGAAAACTCTTTCCGCTATCCCCGCGCTATATCTTCACAGCCTGACTGGCAAGAGCGTTCATCTGGTAACAGTGAATGATTATTTGGCAAGAAGAGATGCT
>JBBTXK010000041.1:0-1262 GCA_038062315.1 Patescibacteria group bacterium | reverse complement strand
TGTAACTCTTAACACCTCTTCTATTGATGTTTCTCCTTTTAATACCTTTTCCAAACCATCATCTAGCATAGTTGTCATTCCTTGTTCTATTGCTTTTTGCAAAATTATATCTGCGTCACTTCTTTTGGCCACCAAATCTCGTATAGCCTCGGTTATTTCCAAAACTTCAAAAACACCAATTCTTCCTGAGAATCCGGTAAAATGACAAATCTTACAGCCAATTCCCTGATAGATAGTAATTGTTTTCCTGGCATCAATATGACTGCTTACGGTCTCAGGGGATAGATTCTTCACAAGCTCTTCTCTCGTAATAACTCTGCTTCCTTTACACATCTCGCAAATTTTGCGAACCAGCCTTTGGGCAACGATTACGTTTATGGTTGACGCTACCAAGAAAGGCTCTATGTTCATATCTAAAAGACGAGGAAGTGCTGTAGCTGCATCATTCGTGTGAAGAGTAGAAAGAACTAAATGGCCTGTCAAAGAAGCATTCACCGCAATCCCGGCAGTCTCACTATCCCGAATTTCTCCTACAAAAATTATGTTGGGATCTTGCCGAAGAATAGACCTTAGGCCGTTGGCAAAAGTGAGGTTTGTTTTCGTGTTGACATTGATCTGATTTACTCCTTTTATCCTATATTCAATCGGATCCTCTATTGTCGTAATATTTTGCTCTCGGGTATTTAGTATTTTTAAAATAGCGTAAATAGTGGTCGTTTTTCCTGATCCTGTAGGGCCTGTGGAAAGAATCATTCCATATGATTTACTATAAGCATTAGTAACAAGTTTTAAATCTTTCTCATTCATTCCCAAATCCATAAGGGAAAATTTCCTAAACTTTGAAGACAAAAGCCTTAACACCGCTTTTTCTCCCTCAGAAACTGGCAGTATTGAGACACGAATATCCAACTCTTCTTCTTCTAAAACAACTCTCATCTTGCCATCCTGCGGGCTTAAATGCTCATCTGTTCTAAGCCTTGACAAAATCTTGATTCTTGTGATTATTTGATCATGAAGCGACTTTGGCAAGAATAAAACATCGTGCAAAATTCCATCTATTCTAAAACGAACTAACGAGTCTTTTTCTTCTGGTTCTATGTGGATATCTGAAGCCTTATCCTGATACGCATATGTGATCAAAAGGTCAACAATTTTTGTCATTGGCACATCGTTAACAGTACCAGCACCCGCTCCTATTTCACTTTTACCCATCGAGTTAAAAGTCTTCTGTAAATCTCTCCTATATATTCGAAGAGTATTGT
>JBBTXK010000040.1:0-16132 GCA_038062315.1 Patescibacteria group bacterium | reverse complement strand
ATGCCTTCAAGAGTATGTTCTCCATCAAATGGAACCGGCAGGAAACAACGCTCTTGTCCCGGGCAAAGAGTCCCAATCCTATAACGGTCATCTAGACTGAGATGCACGTGAGGAGAACTGCGAATACCCAATAATTTACCACGCAATACCCGGTTACCTTGGTTCACATTAAACGAAGCAAAGTGACAAATGTTCATATTCAGACCGTTATCCAACGTGATCCGCACGCCGATACAATTTTCTTCTGGCAATTTACCCCTGAATGTCACCTTTCCGTTACCGGGAGTCAAAATATCAGTATCATTCTGTTGGTCAGGTACCATGTCCAGACCGAAAAGCTGATTACGGCAATGGTCAAGTGCATTTTCGCCAACACCACATCCGTCTTTACTTTGATCACGGTTATCAAGATAACCATTAAATACTGTCCATTTGACGCCATGGTTGAATGGAGAAAGCAACTCAACATCCCTCTCCGGACCTTTGTCTGAAGGAAGATTTACACGACCAATTTTGTTTTCACTATATTCTGTAAACCACACATTCCCATCAGGCCCTGTCGTAATTCCAAAAGGTGAACTATCTTGTGTCGGAACCATAAATTCAGTAATTGTACCATTAGGAGTAATGCGTCCTATATTATTAAAACCAAATTCCGTAAACCAGACATTGCCGTCAGGACCAGATGCAATACCAAAGCACTGACTCCCACTGTTATCTGTAGGGATAGAGAATTCAGTAATCGTACCACTAGGGGTAATCCTCCCTATATGATTTGCTTCGCAGCTTGTAAACCAAAGGTTACCATCTGGTCCCGATGTAATGCCAAAAGGGTCACTGCCGCTAGTCGGAATTACAAATTCAGTAATCTCACCAGTAGAGGTAATCTTACCAATCTTATTCACGTTATTTTCAGTAAACCAAAGATTGCCATCTGGCCCTGCTGTTATATCATATGGCTGACTAAATTCTGTCGGAATAACAAATTCTGTAATACTACCGCTAGGAGTGATTCGTCCGATCTTATTTGCTTGAAATTCCGTAAACCAAATATTCCCATCTTGTCCCCTTGTAATTCCGTATGGACGACTATCGTGTGTGGGAACAACGAACTCCGTAATTTCACCATTTGGAGTAATACGACCAATCTTATTTCCAACTGTTTCAGTAAACCACATATTACCATCTGCCCCTGATGTTATATCTACAGGGAGACCAAATTCTGTAGGAATTGTAAATTCAGTAATTTTGCCGTGGGGAGTAATCCGCCCGATCTTATTCAGATCAAATTCCGTAAACCAGAGATTACCGTCAGTACCCTCGATAATATTATAAGGCATGCTATTCTCATTAGGCATCAAAAATTCAGTGATGGTTATTTTTTCTTTTGCATTTATACTAAAAGGGATACGTAACAATGAAGCTAAGAAGACACTTGCGATAAGAATCAGAGCAATTAACAGCAGTACATTATTTTTCGATTTGACAAATCTTTTTGCAATTTTTCTTTTCTTCATAAAAACCTTATTTCATTTTGATCCTTATTAGAGCTATTCAAAAATATCTATATAACCTATACAGTATACAATAGACTCATGCCAAGAAACAGATCTAAAACCTATCCCAAGCAAAGTCAAACCAAAAATCAGTATCTGTTGAACCAGATAATCCATGGGTTGTTTTCGCCTTTCCTCCCGAGGCGTAAACAGTATTATTTGCTCCATCCCAAACTATGGTATACAAATCCTGGTTTGTGTCGGCCATGACTATCATAATATCGTCGTTATCAGAAAGCGCTCTCGTCCTTACGGTTTCTAATACGCCTCCCAAGGCAGTTGTAAGATTAGTTTGCGCTCCGAATGAATTGCTGGATACAGTATAAAGCCTATAAACTGGTGTTGAGTTGTTATTCGAATATACAGCTATTCCTTCGGACCCTGCTGTTGCTTCATAAGCTAGATCAAAACTTCGTTGAATTCCACTATCCGATGTTGTTGTTAAGATATTATTCGTAGGAGTCGCCCACGCAGGTGTGCTATTGGCTCTAAAGCAGTAAATGTCGTTGCTGGCATCCTTCTGACAAGACAACCATTCTTCCGCTCCCTTACGTCCATCAATGGCGATTGATCCTAGTCTCCCTCCGGAGGCTGCTGAATCCACTGTTCCGCTCCATGAACCTCCTCCTGATCCATTAGCTGTCCAAACTTTCAAGTTCACCGTAGAATCTGTACCTGCCGAGGGATAGACAAGTACGCCTTTCAAAGAATTTTGTGGGCTCCAAGAAAAATCTATATGTTCTTTTGTATTAGTTGGAGCATTTGCAGAGTGTTCAGTAGCAGTAGTCCACAACGTTCCATTAAAATAACTAGTATTTGTATCGTTTGATTGATCAAAAGTAACCATCATTACTTCATTAGTTCCAGATCTACCTCGTGCTATTATGTAATTAGGTATTCCTCCTACATTTACAGTATTCGCTTGAGCTGTCCAAGTAGAGTCATTCCAAGTACGGTATTTTGGCGTGGTAGTATTATCGCTATAGATAACCATGAAATTGCCATTATTGAGGTATGTACCGTCAAAATTGCGAACATTCAAAAATGTTGTCGCATTCCAGTTTGATAAAAGTTGTACATTTCCCCAAGCTGTTCCATTAAAAACTTGAGCATAGATATATTGTGTTGTACCATTATAATGGCGGGAAACTATTATCTTTTCATTGCGCGTTGAAGAAGCAAAAACTCTTGCTGCCCTTAAATACCTATTTGTAGTACCAGTATCGATATCAGCAGCAGAGGCGGCTGAGTTCCATGTATCACTTGCTCCATCCAAAATCTTATATTGTATTGCATCAGAAGTTGTTCCTCCGTTTCCATAGACCAAAATACCACCCCTACTGGGTGTTATTGGTTTCCTCCAGTCAGAAAGATAGGTAATTAAATCTATTTGTTTGTTTCTGTTGGCTGCGAAATTCCAATTAACAGTTGATGTAATTTTTTTAGTGTCTGGGTCAATAGTTCCGCCAGATGGCACTATATTTCCAGCCGGAGGTAAGCCGTCTCTTCTTACGTCTTCAACTTTGATGGTCCTAATGTAGTCATTGCTGCTGCTGTGAATTAAATTATCACTGGTCCCGCCAAAAACCCAGACACCACCAACTTTATCAATTCCAGTTCCTGCTGAATTAACAAGATTTGCAAAGGATTGGTTTTTGATTGATTTAACAGCCTCAATTCCTTCGGAGGCAAACTGTGTTGCGACTGTCTCCTCTCCCCCTAATCGGTTGGTTGAGAATGCTCTTATAATCACACCTATTGCTCCGGTTGCAAAGAGCATGAAAATAGCAGCTGCAAGAATAACCTCAAGAATCGAAAATCCTCTAGAATATTTGTTCTTCATTAGCGTTAAATTAAATTTAGCATCTCTTAACTCAAAACTTAAAATTTAAAAGTCAAAAGTTTTGGAACTTTTTACTTTTGAGTTGTATTTTTGCATTTTGACTTTTGATTTTTGATTTTTGACTTATTCAAGTTTTAGTTAGTCCTGCTCACTACCCCTTGGCTATTAACCGTAATTATTTTACTGCTATTGTTTCCCGATATTGTAGTTGTTCCGGAGGCGCTTGGTATTCCTGTAATTCTGGCAAAAGTAATATCCGTAAAATTACTAATTGTTATATTAGAGCTTACAGTAAATGATTCATCAAAAGCAGTGTTTCTTGTGACAAAGGAATCTCCTTGAAAAAGAGTAATCTTGCTTGAAGAATAGTTAACTCCCCAGACTCCATTTTGCCGTCCTGTCATGCTATAAACCTGTGCTTTTCTAAGACTTTGTACGAGTTGAGTTGTTGTATTATCTACATAATTTTGGGTAAGAAATCTTGCGTAGAAAGAAATTGACATTACGCCTAGAGTTGAGATTAGAAGAACTACAATTAAAAGCTCAATTACCGTAAGTCCTTTGGACATAGTCCATGTCATCCCGAACTTGTTTCGGGATCCCATAAGTATAGTAAAAAGATGCCGAATTAGCCTCAGCCTGATCAGCATGACAAGTATAAGGTACATCTTGACATTTTATTTTATAGAACCAGTAAGTTCGTAAATAGGCGAAATAATAGCAAGCGCCACAAATCCGACAATTACGCCAATTATGAGAAGAATAAATGGTTCCAAAACTACTGACAAATTTTTTGCAATGTTATCAACTTCGTCTTCAAAAAAATCCCCAAGGTACAAAAATGCTTCATCTAGCTTTCCTGTTTTTTCTCCAACTCCAATCATCTTAATCGCAATTGGGGAGAATCTGGAATAATTTCCTTGGTCTAATTCTTCCCGTATTTCCTTGCCTTTATTAACGGATTTTTCTATTCTTTCAATATAGTCTTTAAAAACGAGATTGGATGTACCTATATACTCAACTTCCAAGGCTTTTGTAATGGGTAGTCCGCTTTTTAACATAATCCCGAGATTTCTGCATAGAGATGTAAGTTCTTTATTCGTCAAGAGCGGACCAAATATAGGGAAAGAAAGCATGAGGCTGTCCCATCTGGGTCTAATCTTCGGAAGTTTGATAAAGATACGTAGCATCAAAAGAAGAGCGACAAACCCGGCGATTACAAATACTCCATAGTTTTTCATGGTACTCGCAAAGAACAAAAGAATTTTTGTTGTTATCGGCAGCTCTACATTTAGGGACTCAAAAAGATTGGATAGCTGGGGCAAAACAAAAATACTCATACCTGCCCCAACTAAAGAAACAGCAATCAAAATTATAGCCGGATAGAGAAGTGCGCCCTGGATTTTTTTGTTGAGCGCGTATTCTTTGGCAATACTTTTCGCAAGATATTCTAGGCTTTCGGATAAGGTTCCAGATTCTTCACCAACTTCAGTCAGAATAATGTAAAACTGGTTAAATACTTTTGGATGTCTTTTTAAGGCTTTAGAGAAAGAATTGCCATTTTTGATATCCTGGGAGATCTTCGTTAGAACTTCACGGAATTTATTTGATTGGGTTTGAGAAGCAATCGCCTCAACTGCCTCAGATAGGGTAATTCCGCTTTTGACCATCATTGCTAAGTGTTTTGTAAAAAGAAGCTTATCTAACAAGCTGATCCTGTTTAGTATTTGTATATTTTTGTCTTTTTTCATAGAGTTTACTCTTTTGTTACACGAATGACTTCATCAATTGTTGTGATTCCTTCCTTTACCTTTTCAAGACCGTCTTCAATCATAGTAGTCATGCCGTTTTTGACAGCGATTTTTTTAATTTCCGATGCATCTTTGCGTTCTATTATTCCCCGTCTTATTTCTTCATCAATTATTAATACTTCAAATATTCCTACTCTTCCTTCGTAGCCAATTCCATGATCCAGCTGACATCCTTTTCCTTTGTAAAGCCTAACCATAGAATCTCTTCCAAAGACCTTTCTTAAAAGGGTTCTATCCAGATATTTTGTTAATGTTTCCATGTTGGTATCAATACTCACTCGGCATCGATTGTGAATTTTTCGAACAAGTCTTTGGGCAACTATTATATTTACGGTTGATGCTATCAAAAAGGGTTCTATATTCATGTCCAAAAGTCTTGGAATCGTTGTCGCCGCGTCATTGGTATGGACTGTTGATAAAACAATATGTCCAGTCATGGCAGAGTTAATGGCAATGTCTGCCGTTTCAAAGTCTCTAATTTCACCAACGAGCATAATATCAGGATCCTGCCTGACAATTGATTTAAGACCTGCGGCGAAAGTAAGATTTGTCTTAGGATTAACCTGAATCTGATTTACTCCTTCAATGTCATATTCTACAGGGTCTTCGATCGTCATTATATTTACGTCTCGGTTGTTAAGAAGTTTTAGAATAGAGTAGATAGTTGTAGTTTTCCCGGCACCTGTCGGACCTGTTGCCAGAATCATTCCATAGGGTTTTGTATATGCTCTTTTGACTTTCTCAAGATCGTTTGAAGAGAGCCCAAGATCAGTAAGAGAAAATTGCCTTGACCTTTCAGACAAGAGTCTCATTACGATCTTTTCGCCATTCGTAATTGGGACAATTGAAACACGGACATCCACATCTTCATCATCCGCTTTAAATTGCAATTTTCCGTCCTGCGCGCCGTGGTGTTCGTCGGTTTTAAGAAAGGCCATAACTTTAATTCTACTGACAATAGGGCTGTGAAATTCCAACGGCAAAGAAATAATATCGTGTAGGATTCCGTCTATTCGAAAGCGAACAAGACTTTTTTCTTTCAGTGGCTCTATATGAACGTCTGAAGCTTTATTATTGTAAGAGTACGTCAAGATCGCCTCAGCAATTTTAATAATTGGAGGGTCAAAGTTATTATTCTTAATGTTTTTGGCTTGTCTGACATTTTCTCCAATTATCTCATCAAATGTAGCGGCCAAGTCTTTTTTATACAAGAAAAGAACATTATTTATGTCTCTTTCCGTTGCAAAATGAACAACAACCGGAATCCCAACCCTTTTTTCCAAAAAGTCCTTTATTTGGATATTGTTTGGGTCAGACATGGCTATATGGATACCTTGGCTGTCCTTATTAAATGCTATGACTTTTTGTTTTTTTGCCACAACTTCAGGGATGATTTTTAGAATTTCAGGGGGAATAGAGATTTCGCCAAGACGGACCAAAGGCAGAGAAACAATATCCGCGATTGTTTTTCCCAAATTCTCATCTGATATTAGGTCTTTTTCAAGAAGAATATTCGAAAGTGCAATTTTCTGGCTTTGGCTTTCCGAAAAAGCGTTGTCCAAAGCTTTTCTATCAATAACCCCTAACTCCTTGAGAGCATTGTACAAAGAATTGGTATATGAAGCCATATTCTCATCATAACACAATATTTTTCCAACTTGCAATCTTCAGATCCTAATAACATGTAGTCAAATTTAGAAAGAAGCGGCTGGTGGAGAGGGGGAAGTATTGGCATTTAGTATTTTATTTATCTTTTCAATCAGATTATTTAGGGAGAAGTCAGTTTTTACAAAAAAACCCATAGCTCCCAACTTCATTGCCTTATCAAAATCTTCTTTTTGTCCCAAGTTAGATGCAATTATTACAGGAATATTTTTAAATTGCTCATTTGTCTTTAAATCTTGAAGCGTTGCAAAACCGTCTTTTTTGGGCATTACGATATCAAGAAGAATTATATCCGGAGTATAAGTTTGCAATATTCCTAGGGCCTCATTCCCATCGAATGCATTTTTGACTTCAAGTCCAGCTTTAGATAGTTTTACTCGATATGCGTTTGCGAGATAGTTATCATCCTCAACAACCAGAATTTTTTTCATAGTTGTACAGGTTCATTGTAATTTAGCTTTTCATTAACACGTTTGACTATATCGTTTAAGGAGTGTTCGACCTTAATAAGATACTCTGTGTTATTAACTTTTAATAATTCTTCGATCTTTTTGTCATCGTAGAGATTGGTTAGAATTATTACGGGTATATCTTTGGTTTCCTCTTGTCCTTTAAGTTTTTTTAACACAGAAATTCCATCTAGTTTTGGCATAACAATATCAAGAAGTATTAAATCAGGCTTTTCTCTTCCTACTTTTAACAAAGCCTCCTCACCGTCTAAAGCAGAATCAATAGTATAATTTTCCCTGTTAAGTTTATCCGATATGGCTTTTATAACGAGAGGTTCATCGTCAACGATCAAAATTTTTTTCATAAATTACAACTTATCCTTTTCCTCAACCAACCCCTTTATATAAGCGATAATCTCTTCTAACCGGTTTTCTGCCTTGAGGTAATATTTCTTAACTCCGAGCGCTGACATGTTAGTTATCTTCTCAAAGGAAGCGGAATTGCTCACGACAATAGTTGGAATATGAGACCATTTTTCATTTGTTTTGAGCTTATTCATAAACTCAAGGCCATTCATGTCCTTTAGATAGTAGTCGAGCCATATGGCGTCGGGGTTTTTTTCTGACTTGGTAAGGATTTCTATTCCATCCTGTCCGCTTTTACACGATATAACATTCAAGCCATTCATCTGAAGCTTACGCACAATAGCACTAAGAAGAAGTTCTTCGTCCTCGATTACCAGTATGGTGTATTTTTTATTATCCATGCTTTACCCCTATATTGTCTAGGTTATTTACCTAGCTGTCAAGATACAACTGTGTTAGCCAGTCGCTTCAAGTGTTACTTCGCCTTTTTTGGCAGCCATTCCAGAGACAGGCAAGCTAAACCAAAAAGTTGTCCCCTTCCTGCCGGCAGGCAGGCTTTCTTCTGTCGTATGGCTTTCAAACCAGATTCTACCATTCGATGACTCCAAAATTACTTTTATGAGATAGAGCCCAAGGCCTGTTCCATCAGTCACAATCTTAACAACATTTGAGGCTCTGTAAAATTTCTGAAAAACTTTTTCTTGTTCGTTTTTGGGAATTCCATAGCCATTATCGCTAATTTGTGAAATAATCTGGTCGCCTTTTCGAGACAAAAATATAGATATTTCTCCAGATGGAGGTGTGTACTTAACAGCATTTGTAATAAGGTTCATGTAAACCTGTCTAATTAATCTCGGATCAATATTTATAAGAGGCAATTGTCCGTGCACGCTTATTATGGGGGTTATATCTTTTTCCTTGAGCTTCTCCTGTAATTCATTAATTATTTCTTTGACTAGGGACGATAAATCTGTTGGCTTTGGATCTATAATTATTCTTCCTGATTCAATTCTTGATATATTTAACAAAGAAGATACAAGACTGATCATTCTTTCATTGGACTGATGTACGCTGACAAGAAGATCCATCTGATCTTTGGTTAATTCGCCTGCATCTCCATCCAAAAGCATTTCGGAAAACCACTTGATAGCAGATAATGGTGTGCGCAGTTGGTGGGAGGCAAGAGAAATAAATTCAGTTTTCATTCTATCAACATCTTTTTCGAAGCTAGCGTCTCTGATGATTGTGATTGTTCCAGATACTTTGCCACTGGCCATAACAGGCGTGACAGTTATTGCTGTTGGGAACTTTGTCTTATCACGCCTCACAAAGTAAAGAGTGTGTCTAGCGCTTGTCGTAGCTTTTTGTCCGGATGCGAGAGCAGTATAGATAGGATAGTCGTTTTTGGGTACAATCTTACCATTTTCATAGGTTGCCGGAACTATATCTTCCAATAACCTGCCCAATGAGTCTTTATTGCTCCAGCCAAGCATTTTTTCAGCTGTTGGATTTATCATTGTTATTCTTCCGATGTTATCTGTCACAATCATACCGTCTCCAATGCTTTCCAAAATTGCCTCGTCTTTTGTTTTTTCTTCCCTAAGCTTTTGAGTACTTAAATTTAGATCCTCCAAGACGTTAATTAAGGCTTTTTTCATATCGCTATCTTTTATTCGCGATTTTAGAAGTTTTGCCTCTAAGGCTTTGAATTTATCTTCGAATTCTTTTTGTTCGGAAATGCCCAATCTTTGAGAAAGGTCAGCGATATTCTTTTTGAGCTCAATCATTTTAAATTCCCTGTCAATCAATGCCTTGCTAAATTTCTGTAAATCTTTAATATCCTTCTCAAGACTTAATGCTTTTGCTTTTATCTGCGGATCAGTAGGCGAGTTTGCTGTTGTGTTTATTATGAAGATGGATATTATTAAGGAATTCAGAAAAACAATACAGGCTAAAAGAAGAATTGTTATTTTGGGGTCCTCAGGATTATTAAGAGCTGATGAGGCAGTGGATATTGAAAAAACTATAAGAAGACTTACTAATGCTCCTAAAATTACACTTAATACAAGTTGGGCAGTTTTCATAAGTCGAATTGAGCGTTTGAATGCAAGCTTCATTTTAGTATGGCATGTGTTAAAATTTCTGTCAATTGATGGGAGAAAGTCTTGACAACTTTTCTTATTTCCTCCACTATAGATATATAACAATTTAGTTTGTGACAAAAATAATATCATTAAATAATGACCCAAAGCTTAGGGAAGACAATATAGCGGTTTATTTATGGAAATTATACAAATCTTTAAATTTATTTCTTAAGATTTATATTCTTACCGCAATTCTCATTACAATTGTTAGCTTTTTTTTTGTTGGAAACAAGCAAATTTTTACCCCGCACGCGGTAACTGCGAAAAAGCTTAGCGAAGGAGTTGTCCTTTCCCCTCTACAAAGACTGGAGGATCATAAGAAAGCCGTAGAACCCATTAGCATTTTGGCAGAAAGAGAAGTAATTGGATTTCTTCCTTCCTGGACTGTTGCCGCAAATACAGATGTGAATATTGAGAATTTGACCCAACTTATCTATTTTGGTCTTAACGTTTCAGAGAATGGAGACATAGTCAAATACGATGAAAGCAAAAATCCGACACTTGAGTGGCATTATTTTAACTCAGATAAATTTACTATTCTTAGAGAAAAGGCTAAGAAAAATAATACAGAGGTTTTAATCGCCTTTAAGATGTTTGATAACGAAGTTACAGATAATCTCGTGAGTGATTCTGCCTCAACAAATTATTTTATAAAACAGGCGATTGCTCTTCTAAAACAATATGATTTGGACGGGATAAACTTGGACATCGAATACTTTACAGATTCTGATTTTCCAACAAGCCGCTATCTGAATGGCTTTTTGGCCAAGCTAAGAGATGAGCTCAAAAAAACTAATCCTAAATATAAGGTTTCTCTCGATGTTAACGCTACTGTAGTTCTGACAGACTCGGCATATGATATGGTAAAAATTGGGGAACTCGCAGATGAGGTTATTTTGATGGCCTATGATTATCGTGTTGCTTCCTCCCAAAGAGCAGGACCTGTTGCTCCGATTAATGGCTTGGTAAACGAGCACAGCATTACTGAATCCATAAACTCTCTTGTGGGGCGAGTGCCTCTGGAAAAAGTAATTCTTGGAATTCCTCTTTACGGCTATGAATGGCAGACTTTAAATAAGAATCATAAAAGCACAGCTGTTCCCGGAAGCGGAGCATTAGCAACTCATAAGAGAGTAAATGAGCTTCTAGAAACAAGGAAAGATATTAAACAGCACTGGGACAAAGTAGCAATGTCCCCGTGGCTGGTTTATTCACAAAGCGGCGCCATAAAGCAAATTTATTATGAAGACGATAGGTCTTTAAAGGCAAAGTTAGATTTTGTTAATGCTCGAAATCTGGCTGGAGTCAGCCTGTGGGCCTTAGGATATGAAGGGAAATACAAAGAGGTGTGGGATTTGTTCACGAGAAAATAAAACTCTTAAGCTCTACATTAAGCTTGAAACATAGTTGTCTATTTGTTAGAATATTGCATTACTATGGTCGAGTTAAAGCCTAGTATCCCGTTTACCGAGCTGAAAAAGTTAAGAAGAAAGTTTGGTCCTGGAAATGCGGGAAGATCTGCTTTTAGAATTATCGCTAAAGGAGCTATGTGTGAAGGTATTATCAGAAATGAAAATGGAGAAAGTGATAAATGTAGGGATCGTGCTCAGTTTACGCTGGACTTCGATGCCCCACGGGTAAATGCTTTAGAACAAATAGCCGCTTGTAGAGGTTGTATAGATACCATAAAGTCGTCGGTTCAACAGGATTTTGAAAGACAAGGAAGCTTCTACTCTTTTTCCATAAATGGAAAAGGTAGGTTTTAAGGATGAGAATAGATTTGGCCTTGGGTTGAAAGAGTTGGATTTTCTTTGTCCTCCACTTTTGTAATCCATCCATCTTCAGTCAAACGCCTTATTATTGCATAGGCTATTTCTACTGAAGGCCGATTATAGCTACTCACCTTGTATTTATAGATTCTTTTACCATTTTCATCTTTGGCATCTGGATCGAAAGGATTAATATATGCAAGTTGAGGGTGTGTTTCTGCCCATTGATTTATATCTGACTTTTCTCGATTGCGAGTCTCCTGTGCTACTCTTTTAAGATTAAGGTCTTTTACCCCTCTTTCTCTCTCTCTTTCAAGAATTCTTCTGAATCTTTCTTCACTTGGACAAGTGACAAATATAGTTAGCACATTTTGAGATTCTTCCTCTGGCAACTCACTAACATTTACTCCAGCTAATTTCGCAACTAAAACAACAGGCTTATCAGCTGTAGCATTTCTGATTCGAATCTTTTGCCGCTCGTCCATTTCTATATCTTTCTCAAGAGGTCTTTCTTGAAAGTCGATGATTTCTCTATCCTGTTCGCTACGAAACTCCATTCCTATGTCATAAAAATCGATTCCAAGATTCTCTGAGAGCATCCTTCCAACAGTTGATTCGCCTGATCCAGCATGACCGTTAACTGTTAAGGCTTTAAAATTAAAATTAAATATATTCTCCTTGGTAGGAGAAGTCTCTTGTGCACCTTCTTCATGTTCACGCATAGCGTACGCATTATAGGAGCTTTTATTGAAAAAAGCAAAAAAATACACTCAAATCTACCCGTGGGGCACTTAGGATTTACAAAACGGATTTGTGCTGGCTAAGGATTTCCTGAAAGAAAATAATTAAAGCCTTCTTTTTCTGTAGATATTTTTTCTATAGTCTATGTCCAAGACTTCAAAAGAACGAGTATTGTTTTCTTCTGCAGCATTGGGTACTTCGTGCATTAGCACTCGAATTCCGCCTCCTCCTAATCCGGTGTTAACCCTAAGAGTAAATAGAGGCTCTTTTTCTTCACCTGATAATCTTAGTCTTTTAAATTGACCGACACCTCGTTCGTTGTATTCACTTATCGCCTTTATTACTAGTCCACTGTCTTGTAGAGAAACATTTTCGGTTATCTCGTTCATGTCTTGATCTTCTCTAATTACTATTTGATTTTTTATTCTTTGCTGTTCGGGTTGCAAAAGGGGATGTATCTCGCCTTGCAGAATTTCTTGAAGGGGAGTAAGTGGTCTTGGCCGTTGTTGCCTTTCTTCTTTCTGTCGTGGGACATACGGTTCTTTAGGACGCGTTTGCCTTGTTGTCGCGTGAGGCTTTTGAGATTTTGCTTGTCTTTCTTTCTGTTTTTGCTGATACTCAGCTTCTACCTGTTTTTGGACATCAGAAAGTATAGATTTGGCTGCGAGAAAAACTGCATCTTTTTTATTTGTCATTTCTGGATCATCTGGTGCTTCTAAAACCAACCAGTTAAATTCTCCTCTTTTAGTATCAAATAGCAACAGAAGATCTAAGACTTCATTCTCTTTGCTTTCGTAGTGAAGTTGCATATAAATTTGATTTGGATTTGCTTGAGAAAAAGCAATTTTAGCATTTTTAGGAAGTATAAAAGGACTTGACCAATTAGCTCCTTCGGGTTCTATAACATATTCTTTTTTATTAGATTGTCGGAAGATAGAAGCACCGAGTTTTCTTAGATCTTCAAGCGTTGGTATAGTTGCATTATCAAGAGTAACATCTGTGTCCATAATAACATCAAGGTCATCTTGTGTTAGTACTCTTGGATCATCTTCCAAAGAGCTTCTTGTTTGATGCGCCAAGCTCCCATAAAATGAAGAGTTATCGTTATCTTTTTGGGAGAGCTCCTTTGCTTTTCTGTATGCACTAATAATTCTTCTTATGCTGTCTATCCCTAATTGTGAAATAGCCATGTCTCGGATTTCGTCATCTTGTAGAAAATTTTCAGCCATACCTTTTAAGGCTTGAAAGTCAGGAGAATTAGGGTCAAGGATGGTATTATATATTTTTCGATGTAACGCAGATATCTTTTTGATCATTTCTTTTGCCGATGAGATGATCTCTTTTGCTATACTAGTAGAGTTTGTCTGTAGAACGTTTCTTGCAATTACTTCAAAATATTCTTCATCCATAAGGCTTGCTATGATTCCATTTGAGGTTTCGATAATCTTATCTCTTGCTATATTTGGGTATTTAATCGCCAACGGTGTTTTATTTTCATTAAAAACTCTGACATTGTTATCTTTATCGAATGGAGTCATAAAAAATCTGTAGACAGAAGGGATATCAAGGTTAGGATTACTGTCGATATCTCTTATAGAAATTCCACCCATTTTGACATATATATCTCCTGTATTACTAAATTGGTAAAGTTGAATAAATTGTTCAAGAAAGTATGGATTTCCTTCTCTTTCTGAAATTTTTTTGATTTGTTCGAGTTTTTTAGCCACTAATAAATTACTTGCTACATTCAAAATATTAGTTTGCAAGATTCTTTGAGTTTCTTGCTCTGGATCCGAATCAATATTAATTCTTGCCAAGATGGAATCACGTGCTTCGTAAATTTGTTCTGGTCTAAAAAGGTTTCGTATCCGATCGTAAGATCTCATACCTTCTGATAGCGCTGATGGAGAAATATTCTCGCTAGCTTTACTTAAATCGCTATTCAACATACTTACTTCGACATTATATGCTTGTGGGTCGATAGCGAAATCTCCAGTTGTATCAGCAGGCTTATCGAATTCCTGTTCCATAATTGCTGTATTTTACTATATTTTCCTCAATTTTGCTCTTGTGAACAGTTTTTATATATGTATAATAGAGGAGTGAGGAATTTGAAAGCGGTTGATCCGCAGATTTACGTGCTTATTAAAGAAGAAGAAAAACGACAGAGAGAAGTTCTCGAGATGATTCCGTCGGAGAATTATACCTCACGTGCCGTGATGGAAGCACTAGGATCGGTTCTTACCAACAAATATTCAGAAGGATATCCTAAAAGAAGATACTATCAAGGGAATAAAATTGCCGATGAGGTTGAAACATTGGCTCAGGAGCGGGCGAAAAAATTATTTGGAGTACCATACGTTAATGTTCAGGCACTTTCTGGGTCTCCAGCCAATGCTGCAGTCTATTTTGCCCTTCTTGATTACAAAGACAAAATCATGGGATTGTCTCTTTCTTTTGGTGGGCACCTTACTCACGGTGCGCCGCTTACTTTTTCCAGTCGCTTTTTTACTTCGGTTCAGTATCAACTCGGGAAAGATGGGTATTTAGATTATGATGCAATCGAAAAACAAGCGCTTGCTGAAAAACCAAAGCTTATTATCTGTGGATTTACAGCTTATTCTCGAATTATTGACTTTAAGCGCTTTGGAGAAATTGCAGATAAAGTTGGTTGCTATCTTATGGCAGATATTGCCCATATTGCAGGTTTGGTCGTTGCCGGAGTCCATCCAAGTCCGGTTCCATACGTTCATATCGTTACAACTACAACTCACAAGACGCTTCGAGGCCCCAGAGGCGCAATAATTATGGTTACAGAAAAAGGACTGAAAAAGAATCAAGACTTGCCAAAAAAAATTGATTCTGCAATAATTCCAGGACTTCAGGGAGGACCGCATGATAACCAAACTGCTGCAATCGCCGTTTGCCTAAAGGAAGCAGCGGGCACATCATTTAAAAGATACGGAGCACAGATTGTAAAAAATACAAAAGCACTGGCTGATGGGCTTATTAAATATGGTTTTAATTTAGTAAGCGGAGGGACAGACAATCATTTAATTCTTATAGATTTAAGAAATAAAAAAGTCAATGGCGCGGTCGCGGCATTTGCGCTTGAAGTTGCAGGTATTGTTCTTAATAAAAACGGAGTTCCATTCGATACCATGCCACCTTTTTATCCATCGGGCATCCGTTTGGGCACGCCGGCGATTACAACAAGAGGGATGAAGGAAAAGGAAATGAAAAAAGTCGCCGAGTTTATTAATAAAGCGATTGGGGAAGTTAAGGGTGGAAAGTTACCAAGCGTAAAGGAAGAAAGAATTGAATTTATGAAGAAGTTCCGGGGAGAAGTCATCAATAACAAAAGGCTATTAGAAATCGCAGATGAGGTAAAAGATCTTTGTCAAAAGTTCCCTGTACCCTAGGTGTCTTCTTATAGCACCTGAGAGGTGTCGCCTCAAATAAAGTTAATTATCAGGGGTTGCGCCATTTTCAAAAAGGAGATTATAGAGATCTTTATAACGCTTCGCTCCCTCTTTTCTGCCAAGGTTTTCTTGTTCAAAGTTACTGTCGTTGGGCGTATAAGCGCTTTGTTCTGGCTCCGCTAGATAATCTACCAACCCAAAGCCAGTTGGGTCTGCATTTAATATTGCGACACGCTGCATTGTTTCTGCCAGATGCCTAGGCAAGTCTGATGCTTCATTGATCTCAATTCCAGGAACAAGTTGTCGATATTGATTAAGCTTTTGTTCCAATAGCCTAAGTATGTCCGAGGTCTCAAGCTCGTTCAT
>JBBTXK010000039.1:0-2060 GCA_038062315.1 Patescibacteria group bacterium | reverse complement strand
TATTGCTCAACAAATGAAATATGAATTAACTGCTACTTAAGTGCGAAACTCGTGACATGGAGAATTAGAGTCGGAAAAGTTAGAGCCATTTATTTTATAGATGATATTAAGAAAGAAATTTGGGTAATGGATATTAAGTACAGGAAAGAGATTTATAGATAAGTCCCAAAACAATTAAGAATTTTTGGAGAGTTTGGGGAAGGGATAATAAAATCTCAAAACGCTCCTTGATTTTGGACAGCCTCACATCAAGGCAGGCAAATGGTTAAATAAAACTAAATAAAATCAATCTGCAAGAAGTTTGTATCACGCTGGGTTATTTGTTTTTGACAATAATTTGATTCATGTGTATAATACAGAACGCATATGAACGATTGGAAAGAGAGAATGCAAAGAGAAGACAACGAAGAAGCAAGAAAAAGACAATCCTCTTTGCCTAAAAAAACCGAAGAAGAAATATCTAGGGAAGCGGGGCAAATCTTAACGAAAATAAATGCTTTTGACCTTCTAAATAAAACCAGAGAAGAGATTTGGGAAGGGGAAGGAGATATACTAAGTTCTAAAGTTATTAACGAATGGCATCGTGATGAAGGTGGTCCGGAATGGGCTGAAATGAAATTCATTCCTAAAAATCCTTGGATTGCCTTTTTTGATACTACTTGTATTGCTGGCTTACGATTGCAGACAAAATTTCTTTCTGTATCATATCGAGAAACAGGGCAGACTGGTGGTCACACTAGCGATTACAGTGCAAAATCTTATGGAGGACGCGAATACTCCGTCGTCAAAAAAGAAGATCATTATTCCACTACGGCAATTCATATTTTTAAACAGAATCGCAGAGATGACGAGAAACTTATATTTATTGTACGTATATGGGATGGAGAATTTCGAGTACCCGCTAATAAAGTTTTTGACGAAAGACTGCCTTATTTTTTGCATCATACAGGTGCAGCTAAACCTGAGTATGTAGCTACATTAACCGAATCATTTGATCCTGCGAGAAAAGATGATCCCGATCCCTTTAGTCCTCCTGCTTTAAAGGAGCTACTGTATACAGCTGCAAAAAAACGCGTAAGAGAGAATAGATTACCATCTCAATTAGCTCCACGGACTATATCTGAAATTCAACGAAGATGGGGCGTATCGGAGGTGCGAATTATTACATAGAGGTAGGTGTCGAATTCCTATTTGTTATGGAAAAAATGGCGTAAAAACCTCAACTGACGAAGAATTCTTCCTTTTAGGCATTTAATTATTGACAACGATCGTGAAGTGTTTTTAAATAATAGGGTAAGTGATGAAAACGGCCACTAAGTTTGATAAGATTAGGTTGTTATGAAAACCTATTCTTGTAAAAGGTGTGGAGGGAAGAAGTTTTACGCAATCAGAAGGGGTAAAAAGAGATGCAGAAACTGCGGTTATGAGTTTAAGCAAAGGCTGGGAAAATTGGGTCTTTCAAAAGAAAAATGGAAGAAGGTAATTTTCTGGTTTTTGTTGGAGCAACCTATAAGAGGGATTGAAAAACAAACAGGTATCAGCCATTACTCTGTTTCTAAAGCAGCAAGGGTTTTAAGAGCGGTAATGGTCAAAGATATCCCTGGAGTTTTCTCGGGAACAGTGGAAGTTGACGAAACATACCTTGGCAGACAAAAGAAGAACAAACGAAAAGATCAATTAAAAAAAGAAACGGAAAGCAAGCGGGGATTTGGAACAACAAAACAACCTGTATTTGGTATCTTAACTCGTCAGGGCAAGGTGTTTGCCAAGCTTGTTGATGACACGGAAGCAAGGAATTTGCTTCCGATCATAACCAAAAGAGTGAAAACTGGCTCAAGGGTTTGTTCGGATACTTGGAGAGCTTACACAGGACTTGCTGCCAAAGGATATGTTCATCGAACCGTTGAGCATGGAGAAAAACAATATGTCCGAGGGAAAAACCACATTAACGGACTGGAGGGATTTTGGGGATACTTAAAAAGAAAACTAGCTGCTAAAGGAGGAGTTAAAAGAAAATATCTTCCCCTCTTTTTAGGAGAGTATGTTTGGAGGTATAATTA
>JBBTXK010000038.1:0-1323 GCA_038062315.1 Patescibacteria group bacterium | reverse complement strand
AAAAACATCTTATATATGTGTCAATTGTTAACTGAACTATTCCTTTTGAATTTAATATAAAGCTTGGTGCCGCAAGAGTCATGATTAAGCCTGCTCCAAAGGGCAGCGGTGTTATTGCGGGAGGAGCAGTTAGAAGTGTTGTTGCCGCAGCAGGAATAGAGAATATTTCGTCGAAAGTTCTAGGGACAAAAAATCAGGCAAGCAATGTCTATGCTACAATTGAAGCATTAAAACTTATGACAGAAAGATATCATAAAAACAAAAGAATAAAGGACTTGAAGGTTTAAGTATTTAAGTCCTGAAGTCTTAAGATATTAAACAAGTTATGCAACTTTCATCATTGACAAAAATAAAAAAGACTAAAAAGCGAAGGCTTGGACAGGGCCATGGATCGGGACGCGGAAAGACAGGAGGACGCGGAACAAAGGGGCAAAAAGCAAGACGAACAATATCTTTGTCTTTTGAAGGCGGAGCTCTTCCTCTTATCAAAAGACTTCCTTTTATGAGGGGTAGGGGGAAAAACAAGTCCTTTAAGAAGGGGCCAATTATCGTCAATGTAAAAGCGCTAAATTTATTAAAAAAGGATAGTGTCGTTGACTTAAAAGCTCTTATTGCCAATAAAATAGTTTCGAGTGAAGATGCGCAAGCTGGAGTAAAAATCCTAGGAGATGGCATACTTTCTGTTCCTTTGATTGTAAAATTGCCTGTTTCTAAAGGAGCAAGGGAGAAAATTGAGAAGGCGGGCGGAAAAATAGATGAATAACATTTTTGGGATTTTTAATAGGAGCATAAGAGCTCCTGATATAAGAAGAAAACTTCTTTTTACCTTTGGCATTTTTGTTATATTTAGAATTTTTGCTCATATTCCTGTTGCCGGTGTGAACTTAGGCGCATTAAAGACACTTTTTTCTCAAAATCAATTTTTGGGACTTTTGGATATTTTTTCGGGAGGAACGCTTGCAAATTTCTCTGTAATGGCACTGGGACTTAACCCATATATTAATTCCTCTATTATTTTACAGCTTTTAACTATGGTTTTTCCGAAACTTGAGGCGTTGTCAAAAGAAGGCGAGTCTGGACGGCAGAAAATAAATCAGTATACGAGACTACTGACTGTTCCTTTAGCTGTTTTGCAGGCTATTGGGATGTATGCTTTGCTTCGAAGTCAAGGTATTATTTCCTCTTTGAGCCCAATTAACGTTGTCTCATTCGTTGTAACAATGACCGCGGGAACAATGCTTCTTGTCTGGCTAGGAGAACTTATTTCCCAAAAAGGAGTTGGAAATGGTATTTCTCTTCTTATTTTTGCAGGAATAGTTGGTA
>JBBTXK010000037.1:0-7190 GCA_038062315.1 Patescibacteria group bacterium | reverse complement strand
TGAGAAAGCAGATGTTGCCAGTATTATTAAATCATTATCTTTAATAAATCCGGAAGAAGAAGCGATATTTTTAATATTATCTTCAGAAGAATTTAAAATATTGGCAAGTTTGCCGTCTCTTTTTATAAGTACGCTGCCTTTGCCCAATACAAAAAGATACAAAATATTTTCGCTAAAAAAACATAAGACAAAAGAAACGTCTAATCCTGAAGATATATCCTGAAAAGAGCCAAGAACTGCTTTTTTAATAGATTCTAAATTCTTAACTTCTGTGGTGAAAAATTCTTGTTCGAGCTTATCAAATAAACTTTTGCCCAATATGTTTAGCGAGCCTATGTCGTTGCGATCATTTTCTCTTTCAATAGATAAGACTGCAAAAAGTTTTCCAGCGTTGTAGGCCTGCGACCATGAAGCAAGAGTTGGGGTTGCCACTATCTTTGAGAAGGATATACTATTGTCCATTGTTTACTTAAAGTATAACAAAGGCTCCCAAAAAAAGCGAAACTGCGAGTGCAATATTAACTATAGCTAAAGTTTTAAATATAATTGAGGCGTGAGGAAGAACAAGAATTTCACTCATTGCTTTTACCTGAGTTAAAATAACAAGGCTAAAGATTATATAAAACCCTATGATAAGAAGGGTAACGATCTTAACTAAGAGAATCGGCTGAAAAAAGTTTCCCAAATTTAAAAAATTAATGTCCATTGTTATTTATTATTTTTTCCCAATGAGATCTCCAATTATGTGAGTTGCTTCTCTTGGTTTTGGAACATTTGGCGCTTCAAAATTGATTTCTGTACCTGCTGTCTGAACAAAAAGATTACCATAGTTAAATAGGGTTGGAATAAATCCTGACTGAGTATAATTGACATCCTGCACATGGGAAAGCTTGGTTATCGCGATGTTGTGTACTACTATATCTGAATAATCTATATCAACTACCCTTTCTGTGGTAACCATAAATACATTGTAAAACCAGTGCAGAAAATTGATGAATATAAAAGAAAAAACGATAAGATAATACAGCAGGACATAGACAGTTGTAAAATGACTGACCAGTGGAGAGGAGAAGAAACCTATCCCAAAAACAGATGACAATATACCAATTATTGCTGGTATGGTAATAAGAACAAGGCTGATAATTATCCAATACAGATTTGTTATAAAATGGGCGCGTAAAAATAAAACAATAATCTCGTTATGTTTTTGGGTTTGGAATGAAATTCCTTTGGGATCTTTGCAGAAAGAAGAGAGAATATTCATATGAGATTCTTCGTTCTCGTCTTTTATTATACTATCTTTATTGCTCTTGGCAGCTACAAATATATCAGTCATAAATTCTTCCTTGCAGAATCATTTTTTTTCTATATTATAAAACGCAAATCCTGATTGTGGAATAGAGAGATACCCCGGCGCTCTAATGTTAAAAGCTGTTTTAAAATCAGATCCGCTTAGTCTTATCTCTCCAATATTTGTTTGGAAGATAACCTCATTGGTTGTGCCATTTCCCTGGCTTACTGTAACACTACTTACGAAGGACGGGCCATTGGATTTTTCCCGTAATTCCTCATGCGAATACGGATTGCCTCCCCAGCAAGACGTAGTTATTGGAGTTACTCTATCGTCTCGAAATCGCGCGGCATTAATTATGTCTGCTAACTCTTCAGAGGAAAGATATGGGTTTTCCCTTCCGCATTTGTTGCTTGATGGGCTGTATCCTTGGGTATACCAGGCTTTGTAAAGCCAAGGTGATCCTCCCAGCTTATCATAGGATTTGTCTATAAAATTTCCGCCTCCAGTTCCATCAGTAGTGTCCCAACCGATGGGAGATGCAAAGCCCCCATGAGTAGAAGCGTAGTAGGTAACTACGTCTTCTAATACTTGTCCCCTTGTATTATTAACTGCGTCTTTCCATGCTTGAGGAGGATTGTCAGCTTTTGAGCTTGAGAAAACTTGACATGCTTCAGTTATGCATATAGATTGCCCATTCTGTTTGTATCTTAAAGCATATGTTCTTGCGGCAACTGCCTGGGCTTTGAGAGCTTCAGAGTTCCATGTGGAAGGCATTTCGGCAATCCCATAAAGATACCTTTCTTCAAAATTCATACTACCCAATCCCTGAACATTAATGTCTCCACCAGTATCTTTGTTAACAGGTTCCTTGTTATAATAAGCTTTTAAAATTGCTTTATAATCTTGTCCAGACTGAGCTCTTCCCCTTGCGCCGTATTGACTCATGCCTTTTCTATGAGTGTGACCACCAAATGAAAACACAGCGAAATATCCGCTTGGGGCAGATTCCCGAAAGCCCTTAATCGATGCATTGTAATCATCTGCTAGTTCACTGTCTCCAATGCTTGCTGTAAATGTACCGCTTCTGGCTGTTAAGATTTCCTGCTGTTTTGCTGATAAAGCCGCGATTTGGCCCGAGAGAGTTCCTTGATAAGCTTTTGCACCTGCGACAATTTTTCCAATTTTTGCTGACTCCTCGTCAAGAGCCTCCCTTACTGAAACAAGTCTTGATTGTTCGTTCTTAAGAGCCTTTTTCTTTGCCTCCAAATCACTAATGGAAAGAGCAATATTAGTAATAATTACTTTGTCTTGATCTGTTGCGGCTTTTTGATATGTTAAGACTTTCGTAATTTGAGAGGCGGAAGCCTGAGATAGAAAGGCTAAAATTGGAGAGTTATAATAGCTTTTAATGTAAAAGTCTCGAATGGTGCGATTTAATATCTCCTCTTGTTTTGCCAGATTTTTATAGCTTTCATTAATGCTTTTTTCCTTTGCCAAAAGGTCATCTTCTATTGCGGATACTCTCTTCTTGATTCCATTGATTTGGGATTGCATTCTATTTAATTCCGACTCCAGGGGTTGGGTTGCCTTAACAGACATGTCATAAGCTTTCTGAATATCAGCAAGACATCTTGCTATCGCGTCTAGATTTAAAGAGGAAGGATTAGAACAGCTGGAGTCTTGCGCTTTAGAGCTTCCTGCAAGAGTCAAAACTGCGAGAAAAAAAACAGCAAAAAAGGAAATGAGAAAGCTTTTCATAATTGTGAACTTATTATATCAGATTATGTAAATTTGCAAGAATTTTACACTTTTGAGGCTAACTAAGTAAATTTCCTGCAAATAAAACAGTTAAAAAATCGTGCAAATTTACAGTCAATAGATAATAACGTTTTTTACGCTGGACTCTTTGCCTGACGCCAACCTGACAACATGAGTCTTTGTTTTGAATAGTTTTTGAATAGTAGCTAGTTCTTTGAAAAAAGTTTTCCTTCTGCCGCATTTTTACCATAAGAAGGATTTGCTGCAATAGTAGGAAAGTTATCTCCATTTTTGGTAAAAGTTTGTCGGAATCCAATATTACGCACTGTAAATAAGTCTAACGCGGATGGCCAATTAAATAGATTGTTATCGCCAGTAAGTTGCGGATTCTTTTCTGGACTGTCATCCTCTAAGATTAAAGTTTCTGATCCAATATTTCCAAACTGGTAGTAATTATCCGGGGAGATTACCATCTCATCGTTTTTTTCAAGATAGTGTATCGTGAGCCCTATGATTCCGCGTGGTACCATGTTGCCTTTACCATCTCGCTGAAATTGTCGGATTATGACATAACCTTTTCCGCTAACGCACTTAACTGTAGATTTGTTTCCAAAATGCAAGAGATCTGTATTTATGAATTCTTCTCCGACTTTGGGATCTCCCGGAGACAAAGTAATCACACGCCTTTTACGTCCCTTGCTGCCTGGTCCTTCAGCATAGGTTACTTTTTTAGGTATTCCTGAGTTAAGTTCTGGAAATTCTAGTATTGACTGTTGTTCTTTATGCATGTTGAAAATATTGTTTTTTGACTGAATGATCAGAATCTGATATTGGAAATGTTTCTAGCATAAGCTAATATTCTATATTACCAATATTTGTTTTCCTTGACTTATTTCTGACTTCAATCTGACAAAGTGGTTGGGAGATAATATTGGCTGTTGCTCGGAAGTAGAAAATCATCTACAATAAGGCGATGGAAAATTCAGTAATGGAGGCGGATTATCCTTTGACATTTAGGAGAACCGATGCGGCATTATTGGGAGATCACATAAAGAACAGGCATTCAGTAGTGTTAATAGGAATGAAGAGAGTCGGAATTAGCAATTTTTTACGCTTTTTTCTAAACCACAAAGAAATTGTCAAAACATATATCTCCGATGGCAATTCGCATTTTCTGGTTAGCATTGATCTTAATGATCTTGTAGAGAGAGAGGTATTTCCTTTTTGGATACTAACTCTTAAAAGAATTGCAGATAGCGCTGAAAAATCTTCAATGACTAAAACTACTAAGAAATATATAGAAAACTTATTTTTAGACAGTATGCAATCCAAAGACACTTTTTTAACAATAGAAAATACTAGAAAGAGCCTTGTCAGAATTACAGGGGAAAAAGTTCTGCCAACAATATTTTTTATTCGTTTCGATAGACTTAAAGACGCAGTAACCCCTGAGCTTTTTGGGAACCTTCAGGGTTTAAGAGATATCACGAATCAAAAACTCTCATATGTTTTTACTAGTTTTAGAGGACTGGATTTCCTTTCTCCTAGTGTTTTTACGAAATCTTCTCTTTCTGTTTTTGCACGAAATATATTTATAAAGCCGGGAGAATTAGAGGACATAAAAATAATTTTTGATTCATACAAGGATAGATACAAGCTCCCAATTCCTTCGTCTTTGGAGAATTTTCTTTTTGAGGTAGTAGATGGATATGTACAATATTTGCATCTCGCGTTAATATCATTTCACGAACGGGGAGTGAAGATAAGAAGCAAAGAGGATATTTTTGACTTTTTATCAAGGGACGAACGAATTATGCTTCAATCAGAAGAGATTTGGGAAAGTCTTGAACATTTTGAGAAAAATGTCTTGCTAAAGATAGAAAAAGGAATCGAGCCGACAAAAGATGAAAGAAAAGATGCATCATATCTTTGGGACACGGGGATTTTGATAGACAAGAGCGGAAAAAATCTATTATTTAGTCCGCTTTTTAGCTACTATGTGAGAGAGAGCCAAAGCAGCAAGGGCAATGGCGGAAATGTCGAGCTAAGTAAAAAGGAGCATCTCATTTTTACTTTTCTTAAGAGTAAAAAAGATGAGATATGCGAAAGAGAGAATATTATTCAGGCCGTTTGGCCAGAGGTCGAGGAGCTTGGTGTTTCTGATTGGGCAATAGATAGATTGATTGCGAGACTAAGAACAAAACTCAAGTTACAAAAATCTAATTTTGAAATTCAGACAGTAAGAACAAGAGGCTACAAAATCGTAGAACATTAGGGAATAAGTCGGTAATTTATCGGGAAATTTATATTTTTGATGCCTTTAATTGTTTAACTATGTTTCCTATGGTAGAATTGGCTTCATGGACAAAGTTTACAGTCACAAGGAAGTTGAGGAGAAGATATATAAGGGATGGGAAGAAAAAGGATATTTTAAGCCGGAAATAAATCCCAAAGGCAGGCCTTACTGCATAATCTTACCGCCTCCTAATGCCAATGGCGCACTTCATTTTGGCCACGCAATGTTTACTATTGAAGATATTCTTATAAGATTTCACCGCATGCGAGGAGACGCTGCTCTTTGGCTTCCTGGGACAGACCACGCAGGAATTGAGACTCAGTTTGTGTTTGAAAAGAAATTAAAACAGGAAGGAAAGTCCCGCTTGGATTTTGACCGTGAAACACTTTACAAAATGATTTGGGAATATGTAGAAAATCACCGTGGAGGAATTCAAAAACAACTTCGTAGACTTGGGTTCTCGCTTGATTGGTCGAGAGAGAAATATACTTTGGATCCCGACATTGTAAAACTCGTTTATAAAACGTTTAAAAAAATGTATGACGAGGGACTGGTTTACAGGGGTTATAGGCTTGTTAATTATTGCACGTTTGATGGCACCAGCTTTTCAGACTTGGAGGTTACCTATGAAGAGAGGAGAACGCCACTTCTTTACATGAAATATGGTCCTTTTGTAATTGCAACTGTTAGGCCGGAAACAAAATTTCGCGATACTGCTCTTGCAGTAAACCCAAAGGATCCTCGATATAAAGATAAGATTGGGAAAACTTATGAAATTCAAGGACTGCTTGGAGTAGTGAAAATGAAGATAATTGCAGACGTGCAAGTTAATCCTGAATTTGGAACAGGAATTATGAAAGTAACTCCTGCACACGATCCCCATGATTTTGAGCTTGGGAAAAAATATAATCTTGCGGTTACTCCTATTATTGGATTTGATGGAAAAATGGATTTTTCTTGGTTTCTTGATCGGAAAAATATAGATCCAAAGTATCGAGCACGGGCAGAAAGGTATCATGGCAAATATGTTAAAGAGGCGCGAAAACTTATGATTGATGATCTTAAGGAGGACGGTTTACTTCTTAAAACAGACGAGAACTACGTTCATAGGGTCGGAGTTTGTTATAAATGCAAAAATGTTTTGGAGCCACTTCCAATGGAGCAGTGGTTTGTAAATGTCGACTCTTTAAAGGAGAAGGCGATAGAAGTTGTTAAAAATGGAAAGATAAAAATTTATCCCAAACGCTTTGAAGATCAATATTTTCAGTGGTTGGAAAACTTAAATGATTGGAATATTTCAAGGCAGATTGCGTGGGGCATTAGAGTTCCGGCGTGGCTCTGTTCTCGTTGTCATCCTGAGCAAAGCGAAGCCATGCGCCAGACGGTACCTGGCGAAGGATCTCGTGATTCTTTGGCTACGCCTCAGAATGACAGTACAGAAGGGTGGATTGTTACTGATGGTCAAAGACCGGAAAAATGTCCAAATTGCGGTTCAAAAAAACTAGAGCAAGACCCTGATACATTCGATACCTGGTTTTCTAGTGGACAATGGCCGTTTATCACGCTTCAAACGACAAGAAGAGGCGACTATGACAAGTTTTATCCAACTACGGTTATGGAAACAGGATACGATCTTTTGAGAGCTTGGGTTAGTCGTATGGTAATGTTGGGGCTTTACATTACAGGTAATGTTCCATTCAAGAATGTTTTATTTCACGGATTAGTGAATGATCCATATGGCAAGAAGATGAGTAAGTCTAAAGGAAATGTAATAAACCCTTTAGAATTAGTAGATAAGTACGGTGCGGATTCCGTGAGGTTTGCTCTTATTTATGGCAACGC
>JBBTXK010000036.1:0-6186 GCA_038062315.1 Patescibacteria group bacterium | reverse complement strand
GAAATGGAGAATTTTTTGTCAAAATAATAAGCATAATAATATAGGGAATTATAGGAAGAGAAAGTCTTATTGCTTTATACTTAAAGTTCAAAATAAACATGTACAGTATAAGAGTGAAGAGAAAAATATTAATATACATAATATTAGTCCAAGCATACATATGGTCTCCAAGTACCCCATGAACATTATAGTAATTATTCTTCATCAGGAATAATAAAAAAATTGTTACAATCGGAAAGAAAAATATCATTATAAATTTTCTTGAAATAACCTTTGGTTCCTGAAATTTCAAAAAAACTAAACCAATAGAAATCGCAACGAGAAAAAATATATTAAACTGCCCAAATTCAACCACACGTTTCAACATAACAACTGCGGATGCACAAATGTAAAACACGCTTAGGAAAATATTGCCTCCTTGAGGAATACTGTTGAAAGTGGTAAAAGATATATAAAAATCACCCTTGTTCACAATTAGTCTTCCCAGAAAGTAATGCGCATAGAATTTTATATATACAAAATATTCCCATGCAAAGTAAATCACCAGAAAAATCAAAAGAGGAAACGCAGAATAGACCAGTATTCCTGAGTTCAATTTAATAGAAGGAAAATTGTTAATTCTTTTCGCCTTTTCAAAAAGAAAAATTGGAATAAATAACAAAAAGGCAACCAAATCATTTATTAAAAATAGCGCTTTGTTTAATCCATCAATTGTTCCTACTAGACCAAATAGCAAAAGCCAGCGAATAGTCCCAATATGAAGCGTTAAGAAATATACAATGAAAAATATAGAGAAGGTAAATAGAGAGCTATTGTCTGGTGGAAAATTAAGAGCAACTTCAGTTAAAAAATCAGATGTAGCAAGAAAAAAACTACCAATAGCGCCACCTATTGTTATCCAATTTTTTCGAGAAAGCAAAACGTAGGGAAGTGGTGCAACTATCGAACTTAAGATAATCATAAGATAAAGATATGCCTTAAGTCCTCCTGTGAATCCGAATATTTCATAAAATAAGCCTAAAATAGATGACTCAAAAAGAAAATTTTGTCCGAGGATTGCAGGGCAAAAGCTTCTCAAGGCACACGTCGCTGCTCTTATAAACTGATCGTAATCACCCTGTCCTCCAAGACCTGCATAAAACAAAAGTTGTTGATTAACTAAGGACGAGGAAAATCTATATGTTAATGCAAGTAAAAATATCAATAAACCAATGGTTAATCTTTTTTTTGTATTTGTATTTACAAATAGTAAATAAAAATTAGTAAAGGTAAACCAATGAATAGATTTTTTTGACAGATAAGTAATTCTTTCCGTAATTGCTTTAAAAATCCTTGTCTTAGTTTCTTTAAGTTTTGGCAAAGATATCACAATGCTTGAAAACTTAATTTTCTTTTTTTGGATAAGAAGAACAAAAAAAATAGATAAAACAAATGTGAAAAAAAGTTGCCAATTCTGAAGGAAATTTACGCTTCTTACAACATAAATAGACTTTTTAAAAATAAAAGAAGAAAGCGTATCTAGATTTAAAAGATCATCTCTTGCGTACTTATACACCAGCGCCACTTGCGGCTCATCGAGACTCACTCCAACCCCATTTTTATATGTTCCCTCCTGTGACTCTATTTCGAAAACATAAGTTTTGTTTTTAGAATTTGCAATAGAAGGAAAACCGAAAGAAAAATACTGATCGGGTTGGAATTGATCTGCTTTATAAGTATTTTCATAATACCATTTTCCTTCTCCCTCCCTCTTTATCCTAAATATAACCGTATCTGAAACTATACTAGATAGCTTGGCAAATCTAAACAATAAGATGCCAAAATTATTTTCAGTAGCTCTTATTCTAGCCTTAACCTTTTCTCCTTTTAGAAGATGGTTATCAAATTGGTCAGTCGAACGCTCTTGGCTGAATGTTTTTTGGATATTTACCGATCTTTCCTCAACCAATGAAAGAAACCCAAATGAGTCAAACTCGTTTATTTTGGAAAAAAAATAAGGATACGAAATGAATGAAAAATGCAAAGCAACTAAAAATATGGGTACGAATAGTAATTTTAATATCTTCACGTTAATTTAGTTGGAGGAATCTTTTTTCAGTTTTAGCTCGTAAATAGCTTTTTTTAGAGTTGGATTGGATTTGTATACTCTGAGTGAGAAGTTTCTGGCATGAAGAGCAGTTGTAGATTTTGGGTCTGTAGTAAATACCCCATCTCCTGTCCCAGTTAGTCTGCCTCGCCATATATAAACGTCATCTTCTAAAATAATATACTTATTCCTCTTAAAATTATCCTTGTTTTTCAACTCAGGTATTATACTAAAATCAGTTGGCGACACTCCGGGAATTTCATTTGGCTTTATGATTACTGCCGCATTCCACAAGACATTATAAACAATAGGGTTTTTTAGGCTTTCGCCCAAGGTGACAAGATCGCTTTTTCCTCCTGCCAAAATAATCGAATTGTTTGGCAGCTGCGAATTAACCCATTTTAGGTACTTGCTTGTGCTTTGACTTTCAGCAATGCCCGAATATAATTGTGAAATCATAACTACCATTTTTGGCAAACTATGCATAGAAATAAATAAGATTAAAATAAGGCACGTAAATAGAATTCTTATCCTTTTTATCGAATATCCATTAATATTCATAATTATCCAATCAATAATATATGCAAATAAAATTATACTCCACGCCACAACCTGCGTAGAAATACGCGGAAATGGAGAATTTTTTGTCAAAATAATAAGCATAATAATATAAGGAATTATTGGTAAAGAAAGTTTTAGAGCAGTGTACTTGAAGTTTACGATAAAGAGCGTAATAATCCCGGCAAATAGAAAAATGTTTATATAAGTCTGATCAGTCCAATTATCAATTATATATTCTCCCGCAAAAACTTGATGAATTTTAAAGTAGTCATTCTTGATAAATACCAATAGTACAATAGTAACGATTGAAAGAATAGATACTACTATAAATTTTCTAGTAGGAAATTTTGTCTTTTGAGGTAATATTATAAAAGAGAAAAAAAATAGACCGAAAAAGATCGGTGCGAGAAAAATTACATGAAGATCAACATATTGAATTAATCTTTTAATCATTACCATTACTGATACCAAAAGGTAGAATAATTGAGATACAAAAGCCTCTCCTGAAGAACCACCAGCAAGAGACGTATAAGATACATAACTTGCTCCGCCACTTAACAATAACCCTCTCAAAAAATAATACATGGAAAATTTTATGTATACAAAATATTCCCATGCCGAATAAAGGACGAGAAAAACAAGAAGGGGTATTAAAGACAACAACAAAATTCTTATATTTTGTTTCCTAAATAGAGATTTGCCTTTTCCCTTTGCTTTTTCAAAAAATGCAATAGGCACAAAAAGCACAAATGTTATTAAATCGTTAATTAGGAAGAGGGCTTTAAACATTCCGTCAAAGAAACCCACAAAACCAAAAAACAAGAGCCAGCGAATTGTTCCAAAATGCATGGTTAACAGATAAACTATGAAAAACATTGAGAAGATAAATGTGGAACCGTTATCAGGGGGAAAATTAAGGGCTACTTCAGTTAAAAAATCAGATGTAGCAAGAAAAAAACTACCAATAGCGCCACCTATTGTTATCCAATTTTTTCGAGAAAGCAAAACGTAGGGAAGTGGTGCAACTATCGAACTTAAGATAATCATAAGATAAAGATATGCCTTAAGTCCTCCTGTGAATCCGAATACTTGGTAAAAGACTCCCAAAATAGATGACCCGATAAGAAGGTTTTGATGGAGAATCCAAGAGCAAAAACTTAATGCACACGTCGCAGCTCTAACAAATTGGTCGTAATCGCCGCCTCCGCCTAAACCGGCATAAAATAATTTGTCTAGGTTAACTAAGGACGAGGAATATCTATATGTTAATGCGAGGAAAAATATGAATAAACCAACCGCTAATCTTTTTTTTGTATTTGTATTAAGAAATCGCAGATAAAGTTTAGTTAAAGCAAAGTTACGGGTTACTCTTTTTGAAAATTTTACGGTTTTTTTCTCAGGAGATAGATAATTAGACTTTATTTTACTAATAATTTGTCTAAAAGTTCGCTTGGAGTTTGTTTTAATTTGTGGCAAAAATCTTACAATACTTGGAATCTTAATTTTCTTTTTTTGGATAAGAAGAATAAAAAAAAGAGATAAAACAAAAGTAGAGAGAATCTGCCAATTCTGAAGGAAATTTACGCTTCTTACAACATAAATAGACTTTTTAAAAATAAAAGAAGAAAGCGTATCTAGATTTAAAAGATCATCTCTTGTGTACTTATACACCAGCGCCACTTGCGGCTCACCGAGACTCACTCCAACTCCATTTTTATAGGTTCCTGCCAATGACTCTATTTCAAAAAAATAATTCTTATTTTTAGAATTTACAACAGGGGGGAAACCGAAAGTAAAATACTGATTATTCTGGAATTCTGCCGCTCTATACTTATTCTTATAATACCAAATCTTTTTCCCTTCCTCCCCTAATCTGAATTCGACTTGGTCTAGTACTTTTCCAAATCTTGTAAATTTAACTAGTACTATGCCCAAATTATTTTCAGTAGCTTTAAATTTGCCAGCAATCTTTTCTTCCTTAACCAAATGATTATCAGCCTTACCCGATTCTTTAATTCTTAACTCTTTTTCCTCAACTAAAGAAAGAAAGCCTAGTGAATCATAACGATTTATCTTTGAATAAAAATAAGGATAAGTAATCAATATGAAATATCCAAGTGTTAAGAAAAACGGAATAATAAGCAATTTTAGTAGTTTCACCTTCATTAACTTAAAGTAGCTAAATACCTTCCTAGTGCGTCTTGCCACGAGGGAAGTTTTACTCCTAATTTTGCGGCCCGTGTATTTTTAAGAGCCGAGAAAAATGGTCTTTTTAACGATCCGTCCATGCCTTTTCTGTCAACTGGAATAATTTTTGTTGTCAATCCTTTAATTTTCACAATCCTGCCCGCAAACTCTGCCCACGAACAATAACTCTCATTTACGAGGTGGTAAATTCCCAAAATTTCTTTATGCTCCAGGAGATCTAAAGTAGCTTTTGCTAAATCCACTGCATAAGTAGGAGTGGTAATCTGTTCTGACGACACTTCGATTTCATCTTTTTCTTTTGTTTTTTTCAAAATGTTCAGAACAAAGTTGCCTTTTTTTGACCTACTGCCGTACTTTCCACCATAAACACCACAAGCTCTAATTACTATACCATTTTCTGAGTAATTAAGTACAATATACTCTCCTGCAAGCTTGGATAATCCATAAATTTGCAAGGGATTTGGTTTGTCATCTTCATCATAAGGCGAACCTTTTAATCCATCAAAGATATAATCAGTGCTATAATGAATAAGTTTACTATCATATCTTGTACAAACATCAGCTAGATTTTTAAGCGAAGTGGCATTAACCGCAAATGCTTTGTCGGGATAAAGCTCGCAATCTGGTACAACATGGTAGGCAGAAGCATTAATAACAACAGTTGGCAAGAGGGACTCTATTCTAGATTTAACTTTTTCACTATCCGTAATATCTAATTCTTCTCTTCCAAACGCTATTGTTTCGTGTTTTCTACTTCGTGATTGTCTATTAATCTCAGCACCAAGTTGTCCATTTTTTCCAATAAGCAAAATTTTCATATCACTTTTTGTACGATGGCCAGTTTTGGTCTTTTTCTGAAAGGATTGCATTTTTGACAGGCCAATCAATAGCAAAATATGGATCGTCATATCGGATTCCGCCCTCATGGGAAGGAGCATAATACTGCGTAACGAAATATTCTACAAGGCAATTTTTATCAAGTGTTTGATAACCGTGAGCACAGCCTTTTGGGACAAGAAGCATTTTCTTATTCTTAGCATCTAAAATATGACCAACCCACTGCCCATAAGTTTTTGAATCTTTTCGGATATCGACTACTACATCAAATATTTTACCCACAACGCACTGAATAATTTTATCTTCCGCTTTCGGTTTTCTTTGAAAATGCAGGCCCCGAATAATTCCTTTGTTTTTTGAAAATGTCCTATTAATGTGAACTATTGGATATAAAATACCTAGTTTTTTGAGTTCTTCCTTCGCAAAGACTCTTACAAAATAACCACGAGAGTCCTCTCGGGGTTCGGGTATAATAATATAAACTCCTTTTATTT